>BJHK01000024.1 GCA_014192425.1 Planctomycetia bacterium
CCTCGATCACGCGACGGCGAAGGTCTTCTTGGGCCTCGGACGACAGCGAGCGAGCGTCTTTGTGTGCCATGCACCGACTATAGCGAGGTAAAGCGTATAAGTCAAGTATTTGACGCCCGGAGTAGTAACAACAGGAACCTGGCCCTGTACACCGACGCCATGCGCGACGTCTGCCGGGAGAAAGAGGTCGTGTTCGTCGACCTGTTCGCGGCGACGCAGCGGCTCTACGCCACGGCGGCGAAGCCGCTGACGATGAACGGCGTCCACCTGCTCGACGAGGGCGATCGGGCCTTGGCCGACGTGGTCATGCAGAACCTGTTTCCGGGGGCACGCTCGGCCCCCGAGCCGGCCCTGGAGCGGCTCCGGCAGGCGGTGCTCGACAAGAACGACCACTGGTTCAGCCGCTACCGGGTGATCGACGGTTACAACGTGTTCGGCGGCCGCTCCAAGCTCGCCTGGTTCGGGCAGTCGAACGCCGACGTGATGATGCGCGAGATGGAGATCCTCGACGTCATGACGGCCAACCGCGACGCCCGGATCTGGGCCGTCGCCACGGGGGGCGACCTCGTCGTCAGGGACGACAACCTGCCCCCCCAGGTCGAGGTGAAGACCAACAGTCCCGGAAAGCTCGAGGGGGGCAGGCACGTCTATCTCGGGGGCAAGGAGGCGATCGAGAGGATGAAGGTCGCCGACGGGATGCAGGTCAACCTGTTCGCGTCGGAGGAGATGTTTCCCGAGGTGGCCAACCCGGTGCAGATGGCGATCGATCCCGACGGCGTGCTGTTCGTCGCCATGTGGCCGTCCTACCCGCACTGGAATCCGACCGAGCCGCGGCTCGACAAGATCGTCAGCCTGCCCGACGACGACGGCGACGGCGTGGCGGACCGCTGCGTGACGTTCGCCGACGGCCTCGACAGCGTCACGGGCTTCGAGTTCTGGGGGGGCGGGATGCTGGTGGCGGCGCTCCCGGAGATCTGGTTCCTCAAGGACACCGACGGCGACGGCAGGGCCGACTTCAGGCTCCGCATGCTGCAGGGGCTCGACAGTGCCGACTCCCACCACTCGGCCAACGCGATGCTCATCGGCCCCGACGGCTGGCTGTACTGGTCGCGGGGGGTGTTCAACGTGTCGGCGATGGAGACGCCGACGCGGACCGTGCGGTCCGACCGGACCGGCGTGCACCGCTTCAACCCGCGGACGTTCGAGGTCGAGTTCCACTTCCCCATCGGCCCCAATCCCCACGGCGACGTCTTCGACCAGTGGGGCTACCAGTTCGCAAACGACGGCACGACCGGCGTCGGTTCGTACGTCAACATCGGCAAGGGGGTGGGGAACAAGCCGTGGTTCGAGAAGCGCGTGCGGCCGGTGGCCGCGACCGGCCTCCTGGCGAGCAGCCATTTCCCGGAGAAGAACCAGGGGAACTTCCTGGTCTGCAACACGATCGGCGTCCTCGGCGTGCTCCAGCATGAGGTGAAGTACAACGGCGCCGAGATCACGGCCAAGGAGATCGAGCCGCTCCTCGTGTCGAGCGATCCCAATTTCCGTCCCTCCGACCTGGAAATCGGCGCCGACGGCGCCCTGTACGTCGCCGACTGGGCCAACGCGATCATCGGCCACATGCAGCACAACATGCGCGACCCCAATCGCGACCATACCCACGGCCGGATCTACCGCGTGACCGCCACGGACCGGCCGCTGGTCAAGCCGGTGCGGCTCAAGGGAAAGCCGATTGCCGACGTTCTCCAGCAGGCGTTCTTCGCCAAGGAGAACGCCACCCGCTACCGGGGCCGGCTCGAACTCTCGGGCCGCCCGACGCCGGAGGTGGTGGCAGCGGTGCGGGCGTGGACGAAACCGCTCGATCCAGCCAACCCCGAGCATGCCCAGGCGCTGCTCGAATGCCTGTGGGTGTTCGAGGAGCATCGGACCCCCGACGGGGCGCTGCTCGACCGGGTGTACGCGGCCGCGGAGCCCCGCGTGCGGGCCGCCGCGATCCGCACGCTGGGGCACTGGGGGGAGAAGATCGCCGGCTGGAAGCCGCTGTTGCTTTCGGCGGCGACCGATGCGTCGCCGCTCGTGCGGGCCGAGGCTGTCAAGGCGGCCGCGGCGATCGGCCCGACCGCCGCCGAGGCGGTGTTCGAGGCGTCCGACCGGCCGACCGATCGCGAACTCGAGACGGTGCTCGGCTACGCGCAGGGCAAGGTGCAGGCGTTCGCCGTTCTGCGCAATGCCGTGACGGCGAAACAGCCGCTCTCGGCTGCGGGAATGCGGTACATGCTGCGGCACGCGCCGGTCGACGACCTACTCACGCTGGAGCGGACCGAGGCCGTTTGCGACGCCATCGTCGACCGGCCGGGGGTGCCGATCGAGGCGGTGCGGCAGGCCGTGACCAGCCTCGCCGGGATGCGCACGGCCGGGACGGTGCCGGTGCTGCTCGACCTGATCCG
This sequence comes from Planctomycetia bacterium, assembly GCA_014192425.1. Classification (NCBI taxonomy): domain Bacteria; kingdom Pseudomonadati; phylum Planctomycetota; class Planctomycetia; species Planctomycetia bacterium. The sequence goes on from BJHK01000024.1 coordinate 2,445, forward strand.
CCGACGCGACGCGGCGAACGGCGCCAGGGCCATCGCCGGCCTCGGCCGGCTGCTCGCCGAGCAACCGGCCGAGCAGCTGAAGGCCGAGCGGTCGGCGATCGAGACCCTCGCCACGAAGGGGGCGACCGGCCCGGCCCGGCAGGCCGCGTATGCCGCCTGGATCGGCGCCGACGGTTCCGGCGATGGGGCGTTCCTGGCCGCCTCGCGGGCCACGGAGAGTCTGCGCGACGTGTTGGCCGCGGTGCCGGGGGTGGCGGACGAGACACTGCGCGGCAGCCTGTACGCGGCTGTCCGGCCGCTGCTGTTCAGCCTGCCCCCGGGGCTCGAGCCTGAGCCGGTGGGCGGCACCGGCCGGCCCGCGGCAACGGGCGTCTCGGTCCACGAACTGGCGATCCGGACGCTCTCCGCGATCCGCGGGCACGAGGCGGAGAAGTTCGCCGACCTGACGGCGATCGTGAAGGCCGACCGGCATCGGGCCGCGGCGATCGCCGAGTTGGGAAGGCTTCCGGACACGGCCTGGGCGGCGAGGGAAATTCCGGAACTTGCCGACAATCTGGTCGGCTACCTGAGCGGACTGCCTGCGGCGGCCCGCACAGCGCCGGCCGCGGCCGAGGCCACAAAACTCGTCAGGGTCCTCGCCGGCCGGCTGCCGGCAGACAGGGCCTCGACGATCACCAACCGGCTGCAGAACCTCGACGTTCGCGTGATCGCGATCGGGACCGTCTACGAGCGGATGATCTTCGACAAGGAGACGCTCGTCGTCGAGGCGGGGAAGCCGGTCGAGTTCAGGTTTTCGAACGGCGACGCCATGCCGCACAACCTCGTGATCCTCCGGCCGGGAGCGCTCGAGGAGGTCGGCCTGCTCGCCGAGGCGACCGCCCGCGATGCCGACGCCAAGGAGCGGCACTACGTCCCGAAGAGCGACACCGTGCTGCTCGCCAGCCGCCTCCTCGATTCCGGGCAGTCGCAGGTGCTCTCCTTCGAGGCGCCCAAGGAACCGGGGGTCTATCCCTATGTCTGCACCTATCCGGGGCATTGGAGGCGAATGGTTGGCGCGCTGTACGTGGTTTCCGATCTCGCCGCATACGAGAAGAATCCGCAGGCCTTCCTCGCCGCCACGCCCCTGCCAGTGAAGGACGAGATGCTCGCGGTGCTGGGCAGGAACACCGACTGGAAATACGACGATCTCGCCGCCGCAATGAAGCCGCTGCCGCCGGGCCGGTCGTTCGAGGTCGGCAGGCGGGTCTTCGCCGCGGCCAACTGCGTCGGCTGCCACAAGGTTGGCGGGGCGGGGAACGAGATCGGCCCCGACCTGACGAGGCTCGAACCGGCGCGCGGCACGCCCGAGGCGCTGCTGAGATCCCTCTGTGAGCCGTCGCACGAGATCGCCGACACGTACCGGTCGCACACGTTCGCGCTCGACTCGGGCCGGCTCGTCACCGGCATGATCGTGGCGGAGACGCCGACCGCGATCACGGTCATGGAGGATCCGCTCGCGCGCTGCGAACCGACGCTGATCGAGAAGGACACGATCGAGGATCGCAAGGCGTCGCCCGTGTCGATCATGCCCAAGGGCCTGCTCAACCGGCTTTCGCGCGAGGAGATCCTCGACCTCGTCGCCTACCTCGTCGCCAACGGCGACGCCCGCAATCCGATCTACGCCCCGCGCTGATCCGCTGCCGGCTCAGCGCGGGCGGAGCCGGGCTCGAAGGAACCGCGGGCGGCTCAGGGAAGGGAGGCGGCCCGGAGTTCCGGGCTGGCCGGCCGCGACGGCCCGGCCTCATCGAGGGCGGTGAGCACGTCGCGCTCGCTGATCAGGTCGCGGAGCACGATCGGGGCCGGCGCCGGCTCTCCGGGCCGGCCCGCGGGGAAGACGGCGAGCACGGGGATCGACCGGCTTCCCAGGCTCTCGAGCGCCTGCTTGATCTCCGGCGACCCGTCGGTCCAGTCGGCGAGCAGCGGCACGACCCGGTTGCGGTCCAGCGCGTCCCGGACCTTGCGGGTCTCGATGGCGAACGCCAGGTTGACCTTGCAGGTCGGGCACCAGTCGGCCGTGAAGTCGACCATCACCGTCCTGCCGGACCGCTGCAGGTCGGCGAGCCGGGCCCGGGAAAACGGCTCCTCCCACTCGATCAGCGACCGCACCGGCCCGAGCAGCACAAGCGCCGCCGCGCCGACGACCGCGGCGATCGTTCCCGCCTGCACCCAGCGGCCGACGCCGACCACTCCGGTCGTCTCCTGGGCCCGGCCGACCCACCAGCAGGCCATCCAGATCCCGATCAGGACGACGAACGTGGGCACGAACCAGTCGTGCTGCAGGAACGTGAACAGGTAGGCCACCGTGCCGAGCATCACGAACCCGAGAACCTCCTTGAACGTCGCCATCCAGGCGCCGGGCCGGGGCAGGAAGCGGACGAGGCCCGGCACGAGGCCGACGACGATGTACGGGAGGGCCATGCCGGCGGCGATCGCCATGAAAACGGCATACGTCACGGCCGTGGGCTGGCCGAGCGTGAACCCGAACACGGGACCGAGAAACGGCCCGCTGCAGGGGGTCGCCAGCACGGTGCTGAGGACGCCCTTGAGGAACGCCCCGACCGGCCCCTCGCGGGACTGCACGTGCCCGGCCTTCTCACCGATGAACCCGGGAATCGGCAGTTCCCAGACGCCGAGAAACGAGAGTGCGAAGGCGAACACGATCCCCGTCATCGCGATGTTGAAGCCGGTCGACGTGAACTGCTCGCCCCAGGCGAGGTTCGCCCTGGCGAGGCCGATGTTCGCGGCCACGCTCGCCGTCGCCAGGCAGAAGAAGACGGCGAACACGCCGAGGCAGTACCAGAGGTTCATCTGGAACACCTCGCGCCGGTCGCGGCCCGACTGCTGTGCGAACGACATCAGCTTCAGGCCGAGCACCGGGAGGACGCAGGGCATGAGATTGAGGAGCAGACCGCCGGCGAGGCTCATGAGGAGCACGAGCGGCAGCGACAGCGGCGCCGCGGCCGACGCGGCGGCGATCGGCGGCCCGACAGGCGCCGCAGGGGCGGCGGCGGCGAGGGGCAGGGGGCTCGTGCCGGCGTCGCGATACGCGGCCGGCGCGAACGTCACGTCCGTACCCGCGACACGAATCCGGATCCCGGTCGGCGGATCGCAGGAGTCGTGGTCGCAGGTCTGCAGTCCGACCACGAGGCCCAACGGCGCCGAAGCCGGGCGGGATAGCGTCAGCACCACTGGGCCGTCGACCGCCCCCTGGGCCGCGAGTTCGGCATCGGCCGCCAGGCGGGCGTCGCTGACCGTCACCGTGGGGATCGTTTCGGCCCCCGCATTTCCGTCGACCGCGACGATCGTCGGCTTGCCCTGTCCGAGCCCTGAGTCGGCGGAACCCGCGGGGCTGTAGACGTGCCAGCCGGCGTCGGGAAGGATCTCGATCCGCACGGTGTCGGAGCGGGCCGCGACGCGGACGCGGGCGTGCGAACGCTCCACGGGCTGCTCGGCCGCGGTCGGGCCGGGGGAGCCGGCAGGGGCGGGAGCGGAGCCTGACGCCGGGCCGGCGGCAGCAATGAAGGGGATCGTTTCCGGGGGATTGCAGGCGTTGTCCCGACAGAGCTGCAGGCTCACGGTGCCCCGCAGAGGGCCGGCCGCCCCGGGCTCGAGCGGGGCCCGCCACGTGACCGTGCCGTGGTGTTCCTCGATCGGAATCCCCTTCCAGGCGGGAACGTCGTCGAGAAACCGGGCCGACGGGGGGGCATCGGGCGCGAACGGCCCGGCGGCCTTGCGCAGCGAATCGACCGCGAGCGCGATGCGGGTCGGCTTCGGCCCGCCCGGCTTCTGTGTCACCGAGTAGAGGTGCCAGCCCTCCTCCAGGGTGGCCGTGACGGCGAGCACGTCCGGCCGGCCGACCCGCCCGGGCTCGACCACGGCCGACAGCCTGACCGGGGACCCGAGCCCCTCGTTGACCGCAGCCAGGGCATCCGCCCCGACGGGGGCCTGAACGCCGAGCCGGGCTGCCAGATCGTCGCCCGGCGCCCGGCCGGCCAGGCCCGGCACCGAGAGCAGCGACAGGACGAGGAACACCGTGCGGCTGCGGCCGGTCATGGACTGCGATCCATCGGTAGAGGAGCGGTTGCTCACGGCGGGACCCCGAATCCCTGGGGCAATGTCGACCCTGAAAGTCTACAAACTGCAATTTCAGCCGGTCAAACCGCCCCGTCCCGCCCGATCGGCGAGGAACTCCAGCGCGGCGGGCAGGTCCGCGAGCAGTCCATCGATCCTAGAGAGTGCGGCGTCCGGCCGGGGAAAGAGCCGTTCCTCCTCGATCAGCCAGTGAAACCAGGTGTCGAGGCCGAACAGGACACCCGTGGCGGCGAGCAGCGGGATCAGCAGCCGCTCGCTGGCCTGGAGCGGCCTGATCCGCTCGTAGGCGGCGAGCGTCGGCCCCCAGGCGGCGAAGTACGTCCCCTCCCGTCCGGGCGGTCGCCAGCTCCCCAGCAGTCGGGCGATGTCGGTTGCCGGGGAGTCGATTGCCGCCGCATGGTAGTCGATGATCCCCCCCACGGCCGCGGTGCCGTCGACGAACAGGACATGGTCGGCCCAGACGTCGCGGAGCACCGGCAGGAGGTCGGGCACGACCAGGTCGAGCCGGGCGATCCAGCCCAGGATGTGCGTTGTCGTCGGCGGCAGGAGCCGCGTGGCCCGTTCGAGGCGGGCCGCCACGTCCGCGGAGGGCACGCGGCCCGGGCCATGGCCCTGCACGGAGTCGCACAGCCGGCGCAGCATCGTCCACGGGCGGCCCAGCATCCGCTCCGCCAGGCGGATCCGGCGCAGCACGCATGCCGGCATGCCGGCCGCACGGGCCGGGGCGACCGCCCGGCGTGCGGCGTCGTGCATGCGCGCCAGGGCCACGACCGCCGCCTCGGCCTGACCGGGCGTCGGCGCGGCGGTCGGCAATCCGCGGCGAAACTCGATCAGCTCCCAGTGGGCGCCCGCCCGATCGGTCACGATCGTGTCACCGGCCGGGGTGGCGGCGACGGCCGGCACCTCCGCCACGCCCGCCTCGCGCAGGATGCGCATCAGACGATGGACCCAGGCGGCCCGGATCGAGTCGACGCCGGCCGCGAACGCCTTGCAGACGAAGGTCTCGTCGCGATCCCGGCCGCACGTCTGCACGCGGTACACGCGTGAGCCGCTGAAGCCGGCGCCCCGCAGCGGCGCGATCGCCAGGCTTCCATCCGGCACGAACTTCCGGCAGATCGCCCGCACGCCCGGCTCGTCCATGGCGGTCGTCATGTCATCCATCGCTGCCCCGGCGTCGTGCGAAGTGCGATCGTGCCTGTGGTTCGTCTCCTCGCCCGATGCTACCCTGTCGGACGGCAGCGGCGCTGCCAGCGGTTCGGACAGCGGCCCCGGCGCCGGAGGAGGATTGCCAGATGCGGTTCGTCGTCGCGATCGTCAAGCCGGCGGCCGTGGAGTTTCTGCGGCAGGCGCTGGCCGCCGTCCACGTCACCCGGCTCACGGTCTGCGATACCCACGACTACGATCTGGCCGCGGACGGCGTGGCCCAGGGGGCGCTGCTGGAGATCGCGGTCAACGAGGATTTCCTGGAACGGACGCGGGCGACGCTCGCGGAGGCGCTGGCGGCGCTCGGTCCGGATGCCGGCCGGGTCTTCGTCCTGCCCGTCGAGGAGGCGGTGCAGATCTACCGTGACGTCCGCGGCGCCGAGGCCGTCTAGTCCGGGTCCTTCCGACAAGGAGCAGCATCGATGCAGCCCGAGCCCCGAATCCTCGTCGTCAGCGCCGACCTGATGGTGACCAGCCGGCTCGCCGGTCCGGCAGGGGCGGCCGGGGTGCGGCTCGATCAGCGGGCCGTGATCGGCGCCGACACAGGGCCATACGATCTCGTGCTCCTCGACCTGCAGGGGCTCTCGGGCCCGGTCGAGCCGATCGTGGCCGCCGCCCGCGGGCTTGCCGGCGCCTCCCGCTTCGACGTCCACGTCGTGGCCTTCGGCCCGCACGTGGCCGGCGACCAGCTCCGCGCCGCGGTCGCGGCGGGCTGCGACGAGGCGGTCAGCCGCGGCGAGCTGCTCGGCGGCTTTGCGACGCTGCTGAGACGCTGGCTGGCGTGACGGCGCGGCGGGTCAGGCTGCGTCACCCGCCGGTACGTCGAGAACCACCTCGTCGAGTTCGGTGCCGTCCACGCTCTGGCGGAGCAGGAGGTACGAGGCCGTGGCGATCGCCCAGCCATACCCCCAGCCGAACGAGGCGAGCAGTGTCTCCAGCCCGCGGCACCAGAATTGGATCGCCTGCACGCCCCACGGACTGCCTTCACCCGCGCCCGCTGCCAGGCCGCCGAGCACGGTCGCGGTCCGGTCGTGCCCCATGCCCAAACTCGCCGCCCACATGGCGAGGGTCGCGGTCGCGTCGGCGAACAGGGCCGCCGCCACGACAGCCGGGATGGCGACGACGAGGGCCACGAGGGCATGGAACGCGTAGTGCAGCGGCCGCTGGTAGAGGTAGGAAAACGCCGTCGAGATCGCCTGGAAACTGTCGCCGCGCTCGACCCCGACGCAGGCCACCATCAGCGGCCAGCCGGCGGCGACGCCGATGGCGAGGATCGCCAGCACCAGGGCGCCGAGCAGCACCAGCGGCCAGACGGCACCGGCGAATGCAAGCCCCCACTCCGTACGCATGAGGAGCCCGAGGAGCGCCCCCGGCACGGCAAGCGCGGCAATCCCGACGAGGACGAAGAGCACCGAGTTGAACGCCGACACCCACATGCGGGTTCCAAACCAGATCGCACCGAGGAGACCGGGCGCGTCCTCGCCGACGAGCTTGAGCGCCACCCGGCGGCTGATCCCGGCGCCGAAGATCGACCACACGAGGAGGAACCAGCCGATGCGAGCCGCGGCCCCCGCCACCTCATCCAGCGACGACGACGGACGGAACGGCAGCGTCAGCAGGCCGAGCACGTGTCCCACGGATGCGGGCAGCTGGCGGGCGAGTGTCCCGAGCCACGGCACGGCGAGGCTGCTCGGCGTGAGGCTGGCGGGGACGACGGCCGCGGCGGGCGCCGCGTCGGCCGCGGGCAGCCGCAGTTCGTCTCCCTGCACCGTCGCGGGCCGGCCAGCGGAGAGCCCCGCCTGGTCGAGCAGCCGCCAGCCGGCCGCGGTCGCCACGGCGCCGAGGGCGGCGAGGACGATGACCGTGGGGGAGAAGGCCGCGGCGGCCGCCCGGAACAGAAGCCACCACGGCAGCGCCTCGGCCCAACGGACTTCGTGGACGACGCCGGCGGATGGATCGTGCGTGCTTGACATGAATCGCTCTCCCTCCCGTGCCGGCTCCGTGCCGGGCGTGGGCCGAAGTATAGGGCCGAGGGGACCGGAATCGCCATGCCAACGCGGCACGCGTGTCACTCGGCCTCGTCGGCCTCGCCGTCCGCGTTCGGGGACGCATCGGACCCCGGCCGGCGCGGCTGGGGCACGGCATACGACTCGTTGAGCCAGCGGCCGAGGTCGACGAGCCGGCAGCGGTCGCTGCAGAACGGCACCGTGGGCGTGCGCTCGACATCGACTGTGGCGTCACAGACCGGGCAGCGCGGCATGGCTCAGTCTCCCCCCGTGCCTCCGCCGCCGGACGAACCCTTGCCTTCGGCCTTCTTGCCACCGTCCTTGCCGGGTTCCTTGGCGCCGCCCTTGCCGCCGTCCTTGCCGCCGGAAGATGCGGCGGAGTCGGCCGCCGCCCCCTTCTTGTAGGACTCGCTGCGGTAGTCGGTCTTGTAGAACCCCGAGCCCTTGAAGACCAGCGCCGCGCCGGCGCCGATCAGCCGCCGGAGCTTGCGCTTCCGGCACTTGGGGCAGGTTGTCTTCGCGTTCTCCGTCATCGACTGGAACAGCTCGAAGGCGTGCCCGCAGCCGTCACAGACGTAGTCGTAGGTCGGCATCGCTCATTCCTCCCGTGCAACGATCACCTGCGCCGGTCGCACGACCCGGTCGTGCAGCCGGTATCCGCGGCTCGCGGTTCCGATGACCGTCCCGGCCGTGACGCCGGGGACGGCCTGCTGCAGGATGGCGTCGTGCACGGTCGGGTCGAAGGCCGAGCCTTCGGTGTCGATGGTCCGGCAGCCATGCGACTCGAGGATCTTCTCGATCTGCTGGGCCGTCATGCGAAACCCGGACCGCAGGCTGTCGACGTCGGCCGTCCGGTCTGCCGCCTCGATCGCCCGCAGGACGTTGTCGAGCACCGGCAGCAGGTCGCGCAGCAGGTCGATCTCCCGGTAGCGCTGGGCGTCGTCGAACTCGCGCCGCGAGCGGCGGCGGAAGTTCTCCAGTTCCGCCTGGGCCCGCAGGGCCCGGTCGTTCGCCTCGCGGACGGCTTCGTCGGCGGGGGACAGGAACGCCCCCTCGGTGTCGCCGGCCGCGGCCGGCTCGTCGCTCCGGTTTTCATTCTCGCTCATGACGCATCTCCCTTGTCTCCCTCGACGGAGGCCGGCTCCCGCGGAGCCTGAAAATACTCGGCCAGCCGGCTGAAAAACGACGATCGCCTGGGGGTCACGGCGGTCTGCTCCTCGGCGGCCAGTTCACGGAGCAGTTGCTCGGCCCGGGGCGAGAGCGCCTTGGGCACCTCGACATGGAGGTGGACGTGGAGATCGCCGATGCCGCGGCCGCGGACCTCGGGCATCCCCAGGCCGCGGACGCGGACCACATCGCCGCTCTGCGTGCCGCGGGCGACGGCCAGCGGCCGCAGGCCCTCGAGCGTGGGCACGTCCACCGTGGCGCCGAGCGCCGCCTGGGTGAACGTGATCGGGACCTCGCAGTGCAGGTCGCGGCCCTGCCGGGTCAGGAACGGGTGGGCCTCGATCTCGATCACGACGTAGCAGTCGCCCGGAGGCCCCCCGTTGCTGCCCGGCTCCCCTTCGCCGGCGAGGCGGACACGGACGTCGTTGTCGACGCCGGCGGGAATCGTCACCCGGCGTTCGACCTGCTCCTCGCGCACGCCCTCGCCGGCGCAGTCGGGGCACTTGTCGCGCACGATCGTGCCGGCGCCCCGGCAGGCCGGGCAGACCGTCTGCAGGCGGAACACGCCCGCCGACTGGATCACCTGCCCGCGGCCGGCGCAATAGTCGCACTGCTGCGGCCGCGTGCCCCGCTTCGCCCCCGTGCCCTCGCAGCCGGCACAGGTCTCGTGGCGGGCGAAGGCGACCGTCGTGGTGGCACCGCGGGCCGCGTCGAGGAGCGACAGCGAGACCTGGGCGAAGACATCGCGGCCCTTCCGCGGCCGGATGCCGCGCCGGCCGCCGCCCCCGCCAAACGCCTCGCCGAAGATGCCCCCGCCGAAGATGTCGCCGAAGGCCTCGAAGACGTCGCCGATATCGTTGAACTCGTGCCGCTGTCCCCCCGCGAGGCCGGCATGGCCGAAGCGGTCGTAGCGGGCCCGCAGTTCCTCGTCGGAGAGCACCTCGAACGCCCGGGCGGCCTCCTTGAACCGGGCGGCGGCCTCGTCGTTGCCCGGGTTCTTGTCGGGGTGGAAGCGGATCGCCAGTTTTCGATACGCGTCGGTAATCTCCGCGACTGAAGCTCGGCGGGCGACGCCGAGCACCTCGTAGAAATCCCGCTGCTCACCCATGGTTCACCGGTTCAGCGTCGCACGACGGTGGCAGGGACGGGTCCGGGCCATCCGCCGTGCTCGTCCCGTTCAGCCGTCCGCACATCCCTGATCCCATCGAACCCACGCATGCCGCCGTGGCCGGACGGCTAGCGGACGACGCCCTCGACCCGTCGCTTCTTCGCCTCGTCCTTGTCGAGGCTCGTGACGAGGGCCTCGGTCGTGAGCATGAGTCCGGCGATGCTCGCCGCGTTGCTCAGCGCCACGCGGACGACCTTCACCGGGTCGATGATCCCGGCCTTGAACATGTCGACGTACTCCCCCTTGTTGGCGTCGTAGCCGACATTCAGATCCTTGCCCGCGACCTCGTCGGCCACCACGCCGCCGTCGATGCCGCCGTTCTCGGCGATCTGCCGGATCGGCGCCTCGAGGGCATGCAGGACGATGTCGACGCCGATCTTTTCGTCTCCCTTGGCCTGCGAGCGGGCCTTCTCCACGGCCTCGCGGCAGCGGAGCAGGGCCACGCCGCCGCCGGGGACGATGCCCTCCTCGACGGCCGCCCGGGTGGCGTGCAGGGCATCCTCGACGCGGGCCTTCTTCTGCTTCATCTCGGCTTCGGTGCCGGCCCCGACGGACACGATCGCGACGCCGCCGGTCAGCTTGGCGAGCCGCTCCTGGAGCTTCTCCCGATCGTACTCGCTCTCGGAGGCATCGAGTTGCGTGCGGATCTGCGCGACCCGGGCCTGAACGTCGGCCTGCTTGCCCGCCCCCTGCACGATCGTGGTCTCGTTCTTGTCGACCGTGACGCTCTTCGCCTTGCCGAGGTGGGAGAGGTCGAGGTTCTCGAGCTTGAGTCCGAGGTCCTCGCTGATCAGCGTCCCACCGGTGAGCGTGGCCACGTCACCGAGCATCGCCTTGCGCCGGTCGCCGAAGCCCGGGGCCTTGGCGGCACAGATGTTGAGCACGCCGCGCAGTTTGTTGACCACGAGCGCCGTCAGCGCGTCGCCATCGACGTCCTCGGCGATGATCAGGAGCGGCTTGCCCGACTGCACGACCTTCTCCAGCAGCGGCACGAGATCACGCAGGTTGGAGATCTTCTTTTCGTGGATCAGGATCAGGGCGTCGTCGAGTTGGCACTCCATCTCGGCCGGCTTATTGACGAAGTACGGCGACACGAAGCCCTTGTCGAACTGCATGCCGTCGACGAACCGGACCGTGGTCTCGGTCGTCTTCCCCTCCTCGACCGTGATCACTCCGTCCTTGCCGACCTTCTGCAGGGCTTCGGCGAGCAGATCGCCGATTTCACGGTCGTTGTTGGCGCTGATCGCCCCGACCTGGGCGACCTCCTCGGGCCGCTCCACCTTGCGGGCCATGTCCATGAGCCGCTGCACGGCCGCCGCCACGCCCTTCTCGATGCCGCGACGAACGGCCGTGGGATTGCTCCCGGCCGCCACGTTCCGCGTCCCCTCGCGGAAGATCGCCCGGGCCAGCACGGTGGCCGTCGTCGTGCCGTCGCCGGCCAGGTCGGAGGTCTTCGAAGCCACTTCGTTGACGAGCTTGGCGCCCATGTTCTCGAACGCGTCCTCGAGGTCGACTTCCTTGCTGACGGTGACGCCGTCCTTGGTGACGGTCGGACCGCCGTACGACTTGTCGATGATCACGTTCCGCCCCGTCGGACCCATGGTCACGGCCACGGCACCGGCGAGTTTCTCGACGCCCTTGAGGAGCTTGGCGCGGGCGACGTCGTCGAACATCAATTGCTTGGGCACTGGTCTGTCTCCTGGATGCGGCCTGGGTTGGGTTGGGGATGGAACGGGGCGACTGTCAGGTCATGACCTTGGCGAGAATGTCACCCTCGCGGAGGATCTTGACGTCGTGACCATCGACCTCGATATCGCTGCCCGAGTACTTGCCGTAGATCACCTCGTCGCCGATCGTGACGGAGAGCGGGGCCCGGCTACCGGTGTCGAGCAGCTTGCCCGGGCCGACGGCGACGACATGGCCGCGTTGCGGCTTTTCCTTGGCCGTGTCGGGAAGGACGATGCCCCCGGCGGTCCGCTCCTCGGCCTCGACGGGCTCGACAACCACCCGGTCGTCGAGCGGACGGATCTTGAGATTTTTGCTGGCAGCCATCGGTTCAGGTCTCCTGTTGCAGAAAGGTTGGTTGGTTTTCGAACGAAAGTCGCATTCCGCCGGATGCTCCCGCGCGGGGAGCGGATCCGGCTGCCATCACATGCCGTGGTCGTGGCCGCCCATGCCGCCCATGCCGCCCATGCCACCCATGCCGTGGTGGTCATGGCCGCCGCCGGCAGGCTCCTCGTCCTCCTCCTTGGGGATCTCGGTGATCAGGGAATCGGTCGTCAGCAACAGCGCGGCGACGCTGGCCGCGTTTTGCAGGGCCGTCCGCACCACCTTGGCGGGGTCGATGACGCCGGCGCTGACGAGGTCGCAGTACTCCCCCTTGTCGGCGTCGTACCCGTCGTTCTTCCCCTTCATCTGCCGGACGCGGTTGACCACCACCGAGCCGTCCACGCCGGCGTTGTCGGCGATCGCCTCCAGCGGATACCGGAGAGCGTTGCGGACGATCGAGGCTCCGAGCTTCTCGTCCCCCTCGATGTCGAGCTTCTCCAGGGCCTTCTCGCTCCGCAGCAGGGCCACGCCGCCGCCGGGGACGATGCCCTCGGCGAGGGCGGCCTGGACGGCGCTCTTGGCGTCATCGATGAGCGCCTTCCGCTCCTTCATCTCGGTCTCGGTGGCCGCGCCGACGTTGATCTGGGCAACGCCGCCGGCGAGTTTGGCGAGCCGCTCGAGGAGCTTTTCCTTGTCGTACTCGCTCGTGGTCTTCGCGATCTCCTCGCGGATCTGGGCGATCCGCCCCTCGATGGCGGTCTTCGTGCCCGCACCGCTGACGATCGTCGTGTTCTCCGCGTCGATCGTCACCTTCTTCGCCCGGCCGAGGTCGGTGAGCTTGACGGCGTCGAGCGCGATGCCGAGGTCCTTGAAGATCGGCTGGCCGCCGGTGAGCACGGCGATGTCGCCGAGCATCGCCTTGCGCCGGTCGCCGTAGCCGGGCGCCTTGACCGCCACCGACTGGACGATGCCGCGGAGTTTGTTGACCACCAGCGTGGCCAGCGCCTCCCCCTCGACGTCCTCGGCGATCACCACCAGCGGCTTGCCCGCCTTGCTGATCGCCTCCATCAGGGGCACGAGGTTCTTGGCGGCGGAGATCTTCTCCTCGAGCACGAGGATGTAGGGATTCTCCAGTTCGCAGGTCTGGGAGTCGGCGTCGGTGACGAAGTGCGGCGAGAGGAAGCCGCGGTCGAACTGCATCCCCTCGACCACGTCCACGGTCGTCTCCGCCTGCTTCCCTTCCTCGACGGTGATCACGCCATCCTTGCCGACCTTGAGAAAGGCCTCGGAGAGGACGTTGCCGATCGTCGGGTCGTTGTTGCCGGCGATCGTGGCGATCTGCATCAACTCCTTCTTGTTCTTCTCGTTGATCGGCGTGGCCGAGGCCACGATGGCCTTGGAGACGGCCTCGACGGCCTTGTGGATGCCGCGGGCCAGGGCCATCGGATCGGCCCCGGCGGCGATCATCTTGATCCCCTCGCGGAAGATCGCCTCGGCCAGCACCGTGGCGGTCGTCGTGCCGTCGCCGGCCACGTCGTTGGTCTTGCTGGCGGCCTCCTTGACGAGCTGGGCACCGAGATTCTCGTACGGATCCTCGAGGTCGATGTCCTCGGCGACGGTCACGCCGTCCTTGGTGACCTTGGGGGAGCCCCAGCCCTTGTCGAGCACGGCGTTGCGGCCGCGGGGGCCGAGGGTGCTCTTTACGGCGCGGGCGAGTTTCGCGACGCCGGCGAGCAGCGGCTGGCGGGCCTCGTCGTCGAACACCATCTGTTTTGCCACGAGTAACTCCTTCACTAGGCGAAGAACGATGTCGGAAATCCGCCACGGCCGATGTCGGCCGGTGCCTGAACCGGGACGGACCGTCTATGGCAGTCCGAACCGCGGGTGGCCCATTCGAACGCAACCGGCGTGCCGGGGCGGAAAAGATTCGGCGAAAATGTCAGGGATTCCTCGTTTTTCATTGTTTTTCCAGCCACGGCCCGGGATGAGAAAACCTTCCCGGATGCCTTTTTGGCAGCCTCGGATTGACGATCCGTCACGGGGCCCACGAGATCGGGCCCTCGAGGCCACGGACGAACGCGGCGAGGAGGTCCGCGGCCCGATCGGCGTCGTCGAGCGAAATCGTCTCCACGGCCGAGTGCATGTAGCGGTTCGGCACGCTGACCAGGCCCGTGGCGACGCCGCTGCGGGTGGTCTGGAGAACGTTGGCATCGGTCGGGGTCGCCCGGCCGCTGGCCCCCAGTTGCACCGGAATCTCCCGGGCCTTGGCGGCGTTGAGGAGCCGTTCGACGACGTGGGGATTCATGTTCGGCCCGCGGAACACGACCGGACCCTTGCCCAGCGACACGTCCCCCTCCGCCTTGCGGTCGATCGTGGGGCAGTCGGTGGCGTGGGTCACGTCCACGGCGATCGCCACGTGGGGATCGACCGCATGGCAGCTCGTCTGGGCGCCGCGCAGGCCGATCTCTTCCTGCACCGTCGAGGCCACGAACAGGCCACAGGGCAGGGGGCCGGCGGCGACCGCCCGGCGAAACGCCTCCAGCACCACCCACAGGCCGACCTTGTCGTCCATGGCGACCGAGCAGGCGAGGTTTCGCCGCAGCATCTGGGCCTTGAGCTCCAGCGTCACGCAATCGCCGATCCGGACGACCGACTCGCAGTCGGCCTTGTCGGCGGCGCCGATGTCGATCCACAGATCCTTCATCTTGGGGACGACCTTCCGCTCCTCCTCGGTGAGCAGGTGGATCGGCTTCCGCGACATGACGCCCGGCACGGGCCCCGCGGCGGTCCAGACGGTGACCCGGGCGCCGACGAGCTGGATCGGGTCCCAGCCGCCGATCGGCTGCACGGATATGAAACCGTCGGAATCGATGTACTGGACGATGAGGCCGATCTGGTCGCAGTGGCCGGCGAGGAGCATGCGGGTGGACGCCCCGGCGTTCTTCGCGCCGATGACGTTGCCGTGGGAGTCGGTCGTCACCGTGTCGGCGCAGGCCGCGAGATACTCGCGGACGACGGCCTGGATCGGCTGCTCGTAGCCGGACGGGCTCGGCGTGTCGAGCAGGCGGAAGAGAAAGTCACGGGAAGCGGATTCCATCGGCGGTCACTCCTCGAGTCGGGCAGTTGGGCGGAGTTGTACTCGATGACGGAAGAAAACGCGCTCCCGCGAGCCGACGGGAGCAGACGGGACAGGCACCTGTTCCTCCGAGACGGAGCAGACGGGACAGGCACCTGTTCCTCCGGAACACGAGCCAGCCGCCCCGATGGCCAGGAACGGAAGGCTCAGGAAAGATCATGCCTGTCCTTTTCGGGAAGGATCATGCCTGTCCTTTTCGCGTCTTTCGGCGCCAAGTCTCCTCGGGCGGGGAGTCGCCGTGGCAGGCTCGAGCGCGGGCGTGAGCGCCGCTTCGTGCGTCACGAGGCCTGGATCGTCTGGTAGACCGCCATCATCATCTGCTCGGCTGACGCGGGATCGCCCGGGCTGAAAGAGTTGATTACCGTCGCGGAGCCCCCCTCGCAGTCGATCGACACCACGGTGACGAGCACGCCCGCGGGATGATCACCGCAGACCGTGATCTTTCCGGGCTGCAGAGGGTCGAAGACCTGGAAGCCGGATTGAACCAGCACCTCCTGGGCGATCTGCAGTGCGGCCAGGGGAGCGAGGTAGGTCTTGATCGCGGCGGCGTAGGCGAACACGGGATGGCTCTCGGAGCGGGTACCGGACCGATGACAGACTGCACGATGGTACCGGGCACGGGCGTCTCCTCCCAGCCGAGGCTCGCGTGTGCCGCCTCGACCGCTCGCTCGATGCCGCGGCCGGGGCGGTCGTCAGGTCGCCCCTGGCCGCAGCCAGGGTCACCTTGATGTTGAATGCCGCCCCAAACACGCTTCTCTATTCCCGCCATCGTCCTGCTGCCGAAACGGTGCCTCCCGGGACTGCTCCAATGCACTTTTTCCGGGGAGGGTATGCTCTCTAAACTAATGCGTCTCCCCGAATCCAGACTGCCCATGACCACTGAACCCGTCCGCGTCGGCATCGTCGGTCTCGGCACCGTCGGCTCGGGCGTCGTCCGCCTGCTCGTCGAGTCGGCCGACCACATCACCAGCCACACCGGGCGACCAATCGTCGTCGAGCGGGCCGTGTGCCGCGACGTGGGCCGCGACCGGGGCCTGAAACTCCCCGCGGAACGGATCTCCGCCGACATCCGCGACATCGCCCGCGACCCGTCGATCACCGTGGCGGCGCTCCTCGTCGGCGGCCTCGAGCCGGCCCGGTCGATGATGGTGGAGCTGCTCGAGAACGGCAAGGACGTCGTCACCGCCAACAAGGCCCTGCTCGCCGAGCACGGCCCCGAGCTCTTCGAGCTCGCCCGGCGGCACGGCCGGTCGATCGCCTTCGAGGCGGCCGTCGCCGGCGGCATCCCCATCGTGGCCGCGATCGGCGAATGCCTGGCCGCCAACCGCATCGAGTCGATCCGCGGCATCCTCAACGGCACGAGCAACTTCATCCTCTCGCGGATGGAGGAGGACGGCGCCGACTACGCCGAGGTCCTGGCCCTCGCCCAGGCCCGCGGCTACGCGGAAGCCGACCCGTCGATGGACGTGGACGGCACCGACGCGACTCAAAAGCTCGCGATCCTTTCCCATCTGGCATTCGGCGTCTGGGTGCCGTGGGGCGAAATCCCGCGGACCGGCATCGAGCGGATCGACGCCGCCCTGCTCAGCTACGCGGCCGAGCTCGGCTACCGGATCCGGCTCGTGGCGGTGGCCGCCCGGACGGAGGACGCCGGCGGCGAGCGGCTGGCGATGCGGGTCGCGCCGGCGCTGGTGAAGATCGGCACGCCCCTGGCGGAGACTCGCGGCGCCTACAACGCCGTGAGCATCGTCGGCGATGCCGTGGGGCGGATGTTTTTCCACGGCCTCGGTGCCGGGCAGATGCCCACCGCCTCGGCCGTCGTCGCCGACATCATCGACACCGTCGTCGGCCGGACGGCGATCACGTTCCGGACCACCGGGGTCCTCGACGTGGAGAGCCCGACCGCGAAGATCGCCGGCGTGGACATGCAGGAGCGGCACTTCCTGCGCATCAAGGTCACCGATCAGCCGGGCGTGCTCTCGCAGATCACCGGCATCCTCGGCAGCCACGGGATCTCGATCGCCTCCGTCATCCAGCATGGCGCGGAGGGTGCGGAGGGGAGCGACGCCCCGGTGCCGCTGGTGATCATGACCCATGCCGCGGCGTCAAGCGCGGTCCGCGAGGCTCTGGCTGCCATCGACCGCTGCTCGACCGTCCGCGGGCCGAGCGACTGCCTGAGCGTGCTCGACGATGCATGACGCCCGCATGAAGCACGTCATCGTGATTCCCGACGGCGCTGCCGACGCCCCGCAGGCGGCGCTCGGTGGCCGGACGCCGTTCCAGGCGGCGCGGACGCCCCACCTCGACGCGCTCGCCGCCCGGGGCCGCGTCGGCCTCACGAACCACGTCCCCGACAGCCTGCCGCCGGGCTCGGAGGTCGCCTGCATGAGCCTGATGGGCTACGACCCGCTTGCGTTCTTCACCGGCCGGGCGCCGCTCGAGGCCGCCGCGCAGGGGATCGCCCTCGGCCCGCACGACTGGGCCGTGCGTTGCAACCTCGTCACCGTCCGCAACGGCCTGATGGAGGACTTTACAGCCGGGCACGTCTCCACCGCCGAAGCGACCGAATTGCTGGCCGCCGCCCAGCGTGGGCTGGAGCGGGACTTTCCCGCGGTCGCCGCCGCCTGGCGGTTCGTCCCCGGCGTCAGTTATCGAAACCTCCTCCTGCATCGCGGCGCGGCCGGCCGCGCACCGCTGGGGGCCGACCTGCGGGCCACGCCTCCGCACGACCTGATGGACCAGCCTGTCGCGGGCCGGTTTCCGCGCGGCACCGGCTGCCGGCTGCTCGCCGACATCATGACGGCAAGCGCCGCGTGGCTCGTGAACCATCCCGTCAACACGGCGCGGATCGCCGCCGGCAAGCGGCCGGCGACGCACGTCTGGCTGTGGGGTGCCGGCCGGGCGCCGGCCTTCGAGCCCTTTGAGCGGAAATACGGACTCTCGGGCACGATGATCACGGCCGTCGACCTGCTCCGCGGCCTGGCCACGCTCGCCGGCTGGAAGCGGCTCGAGGTGCCGGGTGCGACCGGCTATCTCGACACCGATTACGCGGCCAAGGGCAGGGCGGCGATCGCCGAACTGGCCACGGCTGACCTCGTCTGCGTCCATGTGGAAGCCCCGGACGAGGCCAGCCACCAGGGAGACGCAGCGGAGAAGGTGAAGGCCATCGAGGAGATCGACGCCAAGATCGTCGGCCCGATTTCGGCCCATCTGGCCGCGATCGGCCCGCACCGGATCCTTGTCTGCCCGGACCATCCGACGTTCCTGGCGACGAAGACCCATTCGCGGGGCGCCGTGCCGTTCGTCATGGCCGGCAGCGGCGTCTCCGGAAACGGGCAGCAGACGTATGACGAAATTGCGGCCGCCGCCGCGCAGGACACGATCCTGCCGGGCTGGCGGCTGATGGGGGAGTTTCTCGGTTCCAACCGCGCATGACGCGCAGGAGTGACGTGGGCGATGGCTCTCGTGGTGCAGAAGTTCGGCGGGACGAGCGTGGCCGATGCGGGCAAGATCAAGGCGGCCGCCGCCAAGGCGATCGCCCGGCATGCCGCCGGTGACAAGGTCGTGGTCGTGGTCAGCGCCATGGGGCATCAGACCGACATCCTCGTCGATCTGGCCAAGCAGATCTCCGACCGGCCCAGCGCCCGGGAGATGGACATGCTCCTCTCCACCGGCGAGCAGGTGAGCGTGGCCCTGTTCGCGATGGCGATCCAGGCGGCCGGCCACAAGGCGGTGAGCCTGACCGGCGCCCAGATCGGCATCCGCACCGATTCGACCCACACCAAGGCCCGGATCCGCTCGATCTCCACCGACAACGTCCGCCGGCTCCTCGACGACGGCGCGATCGTGATCGCGGCCGGCTTCCAGGGGATCGACCAGAACGGCAACATCACCACGCTCGGCCGCGGCGGCTCCGACACCACGGCCGTGGCCCTGGCCGCGGTCCTCGAAGCCGACGTCTGCGAGATCTACACCGACGTGGACGGCGTCTACACGACCGACCCGCGGATGCTCGCCGACGCCCGCCGGCTCGGCTCGATCAGCTACGACGAGATGCTGGAGCTCGCCAGCCTCGGCGCCGGCGTGATGCACTCGCGGTCGATCGAGTTCGCCAAGAAGTTCGGCGTCAAGGTGCTCGTGCGGTCGAGTTTCCGCGACGTCCCCGGCACGATGATCCTGCCCGCCGACGAGGCGACGCCCCGGCCGGCGAGCGGCGTGGCCCTCGCCAAGGAAGAAGGACGGATCACGCTCGAAAACGTCCCCGATCAGCCGGGGTCGAGCCACGCGCTGTTCACGCAGCTGGCCGCCTCGGGGATCGCCGTCGACATGATCGTGCAGAACGTCGGGCAGGGGGGGCGGGCCGACATCTCGTTCACCGTCCCGGCCGACGACCTCGCCGAGGCTCTCGAGCTGGCCGGCCCGGTGGCGAAGAGCCTCGGGGCGACGGGCCTGTCGCACGACGGTGGTCTGGCGAAGGTGTCGGTCGTGGGTGTGGGCATGGCCCGGGCCGAGGGAGTGGCGGGGCGGATGTTCGCCGCGCTCTCGAAGGCCGGAATCAACGTCCGCATGATCACGACGAGCGAGATCAAGATCTCCGTGCTCGTGGACCGGACCGACGGGCCCGCGGCGGTGGCCGCGGTGCACCGGGCCTTCGGCCTCGAGAAGGAGACGGCGCAGGAGGACGGCGACATGCCGGCCCACCGGCCGACGAAGTCGAGCCCGCTGGAGGTCGTCCGCCGGCTGGAGGGGATGGAGGACCTGGCGGTCGAGGACTGCATCCTCGACTCCTCGCAGGCGGTCGTGACCTTTACCGATCTCCCCGACACGCCGGGCGTGGCGGCGGACGTCTTCGAGGAGGTGGGCCGGGCCGGCCTGTTCGTGGACATGATCGTGCAGAGCCATCCGCGGGACGGCCGCGCGGAACTTTCGTTTACCGTGCCGGCCGGCGACCGCGATCGGGCGATCGAGGTGGCGGAGCGGATCGCGGCGGCCCGCGGCGCGAAGGTGGCGGACGTGCCGCAGGTGGCGAAGCTGTCGATCACGGGCGTCGGCATCCGCAGCCATGCCGGCGTCGCCGACCGGCTGTTCAAGCCGCTTGCTGACGAGGGGATCAACATCGACCTTGTGAGCACGAGCGAGGTGAGGCTCAACGTGGTCGTGGCGGCGGAGCAGGGGGAGAAGTCACTCCGCGTGCTGCGCCGGGCGTTCGGGCTCTGAATTTCGCGCCGTCGCAGCCGACACAGCGTCTGCTCCGGCTTACGTCGCCGGGCATGGCCGCGAAGGCATGCTGCCCGGGTTGTCCCTGTCGAGCTACCTTGCGCTCGTGGACTGGACGGCGCGGCTCTGCCGCACAGGCAAGGCGAGAGTCACCGAGAACTTCGCCGGCATCATGACCCGCCTGGGCACGAGCGCCGAATACTGGCAATCACACCTCAAAAAGCTGCTCGGCAAAACCCGCTGGCTCGGCAGCTACTGTGCGACGAGCGCGGAGCGACTGAAGGCAATCGCCGCGAAGCGGGGCGTCCACCACGTGGACAACGCCCTCGGCGGCCTGGCCGCTGGATAGATGCCGGCCAATCGCCACATCGCACCGCATGAAGCATCACGCAAACATCGCCACGACGCCCTGACGAATCCGTTCGAATGCGGTCGCGCGTAAACGCCCGACTTCGGCAGTCAGAAGTGCTGCGTGAGCCGTCAACAGTTTCCCGGGCCGTGCGACACTGGGCACGCGAAGCCCGCCTGTTTCGAAGTCCTGGTCCGTGATTGCGATGGCGCGATCGTCGCCATACGGCCTGCTCGTCACCTGGCAAAGAATCCAGTCATCTCTGCCGGCGTCCGCCATCACGACTGCCGGGCGCAGTTTCGCTTGCGAGAGATCCGAGAAGGGAAACGGCACCAGCACTACCGATCCTTTTGCAGGTGTGCCCACGCGGCATCCTCCTCGGGCCGGTTCCAGTCGTCCGCAAGCGCTCTCTCGCTCAGCAATGCAGTCTCGAGAATCGGCGCAGTTGGCTCCTCGTCAAGGATGGTCACCAAGGCCCTCCGTGGGCACGGCAGCTCGACATGCTCGGCCAGCCTGACCGTGCCTCGCTCATCAACGGTAGCTTCGACGGTTTTGATCATCACAGCATTCTACCGCCGAATCGATAGGAACGAGCCTCTGAAAAGTGGCAGGTTTTTCGGCATCGACCTCGACTGGCGGACCGAGCACCGAGACCCGCCCCGACGGCACCCAGCGGATCACCTACGCCAACGCCCGCCTGCAGCCGATGCTCGAAGTGATCCGCACCACCGACGGCGGCGTCACAAAGCAACAAGGCACCTACACCCGCTACGACTCCCGCGGCCTGCCGATCTGGGTGGCCAGCCCGGAAGCGGTCAGCCTCCCGGCCAACCTCGCCGACATCGAGCGGCACCCCGAGCTCCTGAACGAGGTCGCCGGCAATTTCCAGTACATCAGTGACTCGAGCGGCCTGATCGAGGTCACGAACTACGCCACGGCCACAGTCGCCGGCAGCGTGGACCGGTTCGAATCAATCCCAAAGGACAGGCATAGTCCCTAAACCTTGACGTGCCGCAGGTGGCGAAGCTCTCGATCACAAACGTCGGCATCCGCAGTCATGCCGGCGTCGCCGACCGGCTCTGTAAGCCGCGCGCCGACGAGCGATCAACATCGACCTCCTGAGCACGGGCGAGGTGCCGCTCAACGTGGTCATGGCGGCGTCGGGCGTTCGGGCGGCGATTTTCGCGCCGTCGGAGCCGACGCAGCGTCGCCTCCGGCTTACGGTGCCGGACCGCGGCTAGCCGAGGACGTTCTCCAGGACCTCCTCGGAGACGTAGATCGGCAGGTTCGGCTCGCAGGTCACCGCCACCGCGATCGCATCCGAGGGACGGGCGTCGATCTCGATCACCTCCCCCTCGCGGACGACGCGGATCAGAGCGTAGTACGTGTGCTCCTTGATCTCGGAGATGATCACGTCCTGAAGTTCGCCGCCGAGAAGTTCGACCGCCGCCACGAGGAGGTCGTGGGTCAGCGGCCGCGGTGACGCGTGGTGCTTGACCCGCCGGTCGATGCTCGTCGCCTCGAACAGGCCGATGAGAATGGGAAACGTGCGGTCACCCTCGACCTCCTTCAGGTACACCACCTGCTGGTCGTTGATCTCGCTGATGATGATCCGCGAGAGCTCCATCTGGACGCTCATGGGAGGTCTCCCTGGGGTGCCGGCCGCCCGGCAGGAACGCTGTCCGCCCGCCGGACCGAGATTCTACCCGAAGATCGCCCCCGGTGAACCGGGGGCATCAGCCCTTGCGGGTCTCCAGGTCGGCGAGCGTGGCCCGCCCCTTGGCCAGCTTTTCCTCGAGGTCCGCCAGTTGCGCCCGCTCCTTGGCGACCACGGCCGCCGGGGCCCGCGCCGCGAACGATTCGTCCGCAAGTTTTTTCTGCTTGGCCGAGATGAACCCCTCCGTCTTCTCCAGCTCCTTGCGCAGCCGGACGATTTCCGCACCGACGTCGATCAGGTCGGCGAGATCGACGAACACCTCGCAGCCCCGGACCGTGGCCGCGGCCGCCCCCGGTGCTCCGACGGCGTCGGGGCCGACGGCCGTCAGATCCGCGGCTGCCATCGACTCGACGGCATCGTGCAGGGGCGCGAGCAGGTCGGCCTGATCGCGCGGCGCCCGGATCGCCACCTTGACCCGCGTCTTCGGCGGCACGTTCTGCCGGGCACGGACCTCGCGGATCGCCCCGACCACGGCGAGGAACGTGCCGAACCGGTCCTCGATCGACCGGTCGATCCACGGCGCCGGAGGCACCGGCCATTGTGCGACCATGATCGAGTCGGGCAGGGGCCGCGAGTCCCAGGGGAGCCGACGAGTCCCGGCGACCTCGCGCAGGTGCTGCCAGATCTCCTCGGTGACGAAGGGCATGATCGGATGGAGCAGACGCAGGATCGTGTCGATCCCCGCCAGCAGCATCCCCTGGGCCCGCTCCCGCGTGGCCGGATCGGCGAGTCGGGGCTTGCAGAGCTCGAGGTAGGCGCTGCAGAACTCGTCCCAGGCGAAGGCGTAGAGGATCCGCGCCGCCTCGGCGAACCGATACTCGTCGATCGCCCGCGTCGCGTCGCGGCTGACGCTCGCCAGCCGGCTCGCCAGCCAGCGATCCTCGAGCGGCGCGGCGGCGATCGCGGCAGCGTCGAGTGGCTTCCCGGCAAAACCTTCGAGGTTCATGAGCACGAACCGGGTCGCGTTCCAGAGCTTGTTGGAAAAGTTTCGCCCTGACTCGAACTTCTCGCTCACCGCCGGGCCGCGCGGCAGGGCGAGGTCGGCCTCCGCCGCGGCCCATTGGGTGCGAAACGGTTTGCCGCACTTCGGGCAGTCGATCCGCGGCCGGACCCGGTTCTGCACCGTCTGCTCGACCAAGTGCCCGCAGGCCGGGCACTGGAAATCGACCGGCATGCGCACGTCCTGCGTCTCCGTCGCCATGCCGGCGAGGGCGAACCGCAGCGCGTCGGCCCCGAGCGTGTCGATGACGTCCACCGGATCGACGCCGTTCCCCTTGCTCTTGCTCATCGTCTCGCCGTAGCGGTCGAGGATCTTGGGGTGGATGTAGACCTCGCGGAACGGGATCTCCCCGATGTCGAACAGGCCAAGGATCACCATCCGCGCCACCCAGAGCGTGAGGATGTCGCGGCTGGTGACGAGCGTCGCGGTCGGATAGAAGGCGGCCAGCTCCGCCGTCGCCGCCGGCCAGCCGAGCGTCGAGTGCGGCCAGAGCGCCGACGAGAACCAGGTATCGAGGACGTCGGGATCACGGACGAGCGGTTTGCCTGCAACCGCGTCGACGCCGAGCGATTCGTCTCCTGAGCAGACGAACCAGCCGCCGGCGTCGTCGAGCCGCCAGGCCACGGCCTCGCGACCGGCAAACGCCTCTTCAAGGTCGGCCTCGGTCACGCCGGCGACGTGCCAGATCGGGATCCGGTGCCCCCACCAGAGCTGGCGGCTCACCGGCCAGTCGCGCTTCTCCGAGAGCCAGTCGAGGTAGCTCTTGGCGTACCGCTCGGGAACGATCCGCACCCGGCCCGACGTCACGGCATCGAGGGCCGGCTGCGCCAACTCGTCCATGCGGATGAACCACTGGTCGGCGAGGTAGGGCTCGATCGGCGTCTTCGAGCGGTCGGAGTGGGCGAGCTCGATGAGCCGGTCCTCGACCTGCTCCAGCTGCCCGGCCGCCTCGAGGTCGGCCACGACCTTCGTCCGCGCCTTCTGGATCGTCAGGCCGGCATACGGGCCGGCGGCGGCGTTGAGCGTGCCGTCTGGATTGAGAATGTTGACCTGCGGCAGGCCGCGCCGCAGCCCGACGTCGTAGTCGTTCGGGTCGTGAGCCGGCGTGATCTTCACGCAGCCCGAGCCCATCTCCGGCTTGGCCCACTCGTCGGCCACGAGCGGGATCGCCCGGCCGAGAAGGGGAAGCCGCACCTGCCGGCCGGCGGCCGCCATCGCCGCCAATCGCTCGAGCCCGGGCAGCACGTCGCGGCGCCGGGCGGCCAGGTCCTCGAGTTCCCGGTCGATGCCGGCCTGTTCCTTCAGAGCCGCGGCGGCCCGCTTCTCGCGCAGGGCCTGCTCGGCGGCGGCGAGGGCCACGGCGGGCGCCGGATGCACGGCCACGGCCGTGTCGCCGAGGAGCGTCTCCGGCCGAGTCGTTGCCACGGTCACGCTCGCCGGCTCGCCCGGCCGGGGATCGACGACGTCGTAGCGGATGTGCCAGAAGTGCCCCTTCACCTGCTCGTGAAACACCTCGTCGTCGCTGACGGCCGTCTGCAGGAACGTGTCCCAGTTGACGAGCCGCTTGCCGCGCCGCACGACGCCCTTCTCGAAGAGCCGGAAGAAAGCGGTGCGGACGGCGGCGGCGCACTGCTCATCGAGCGTGAACCGGGTCCGGTCCCAGTCGCAGCTCGCCCCGAGGTCACGGAGCTGGCCGAGAATCCGCTTCTCATACTGCTCCTTCCAGGCCCAGATCCGGGCCACGAGCTTGTCCCGGCCGATGTCGTGCCGCGAGAGCCGCTCCTCCTCGAGGAGCCGCTTCTCGACCACCGCCTGCGTGGCGATCCCGGCATGGTCCGTGCCGGGCATCCACAGGGTCACGAAGCCCTGCATCCGGCGGGTGCGGGCGAGCACGTCCTGGAGCGTGTTGTTGAGGGCGTGGCCGAGGTGCAGCGCGCCGGTGACGTTCGGCGGCGGAATGACCATCGAGAACACCGGCCGGCGATCGTCCGGGCCGGGGGCGTCGGCGTGCCAGTGGCGGGCGGCGTCCCACAGGGCGCGGCAGCGGCCCTGGGCCGCCCGGTGGTCATAGTGCTTTGGCAGTTCGTGCATGTCGGCTCCTGATTGAGCCGCAAATGTAGCGAACGGCGGCTCCCTTCCGCCAGCCAAAACGGCGCCCCGTCGCGGTGCGTTCGCCGGACCTGTTCCAGCTCGCGTCGCAGCGGCGTGTCAGGCGAGCATGGTCCCTGTCCGCCGTCAGCAGGCGGGCAGAATCGGCTCGCAGGCCGGCGCGGGCTCGGCCGGCGACACGTCCACGTTCACCGTCAGCGTCTGCCCGCCCGACGCGAGGATCACGCCGTCGAGGGGCGCGACGTCGGCATAGTCGCGGCCGCGTCCGACCACGATGTGGTCGTCTCCCACGACGAGGGCGTTGGTGGGGTCGAAGTCGAGCCAGCCGCACTCCGCGCCGCACCACAGCGACACCCAGGCGTGCGAGGCGTCGGCGCCCACGAGCCGGGGTTGGCCCGGCGGAGGAAGCGTGCGGATGTAGCCCGACACATAGGCCGCCGGCAGGCCGAGCCCGCGCAGGCCCGCGATTGCCGCATGGGCGAAGTCCTGGCAGACGCCGGTCCG
Organism: Planctomycetia bacterium; assembly: GCA_014192425.1. Lineage (NCBI taxonomy): Bacteria > Pseudomonadati > Planctomycetota > Planctomycetia > Planctomycetia bacterium. Next base: position 28,201 of record BJHK01000024.1, read on the forward strand.
CGCCGCGAAGGCCTCCGCCAGCGGCGTCGTCACGGCCGTGGCCTTGGGGTCGTAGAGAAAATCGTCATGCACACGCTGCATCAGCTCGCGGACGGCCGCCACGATCGGCCGGCCGGGCGTGAAACTGTCCGCGGCGTAGGCGGTCGCCGGATCGAAGAGCGGCACGAGTCGGCTGGGATAGAGGAAGTGGGCCGGCGACCGCGTCCCGAGGGCCATGACGGATGCCGCCTCGCGCCGCACATCCTCCCAGCGCGGTGAGGCATCCGGGGCCGGACGACGTTCCACGTCGACCCGCGACGTCGCCGTGATCCGCAGCTCGCGATGCGGCGCCCCGATGATCGCCGTGGCGACCCGCGTGCCGAAGAAATCGGCCCGCTCCACCAGCGACGTAGGGCGGGGCACGACGTCGATGCCGTAACCGAGGAGCCGCTGCCCTTCGCCGGCGGCCGGCACCAGCCGCAGCGAGCACCGGGCGGCCGCCACCGGCGCGTCGTAGCGGTAGGTCGTGACGTGGCGGATGTCGTAGATCATGCCAGCTCCATCTCCGGTGCCGGCCGGGCCGCACCCGCCGCCTGGAGGAAGTAGCGGGCCGCGATGGCGTCGGCCAGCGCCATCAGCCGGCGCTCGACAGCCGCAACCTTCTGGGCGTCGAGCTGGGCGGCATCCTCGACGGCGAGGTCGGCGGCGAGCGTGAGAGCGATCCGCCGTGGACGCTCCATGATGCCGTCCTCGTGGAGGACAGGCAACGCGGCGAAGTGCTCGTTGATGCGGTCCGCCTGAAACGTGACCGACCGCGGGTTGAAGCCGTCGAGGAGCACCATGTCGCGGACGGGGAGAAGCGCCGCGTTGACGAGATAGCGGGACCGATAGGTGATCTGCGAGTCGATCAGGTCGAGGAGCACGTCGAGTGCGTCGGCGGTGGCGTCGCGATCGGCGAACGTGCGGGCGAAGCGGCAGGTGTTGATGCCGCGCTCCACCCGCCGACCGAGGTCGAGAAACCGCCAGCCGGCGACGCGGTTGGTGTTCTCCTGGAACAGCCCGGAGAGCGCCGCCGTGACCCGCAGGGCGTCGTTGGCCTGGTCGAAGACCTCGACCTCCGACAGGCTCTTGCCGGCATCCCGCGCCAGCCCCGTCTCGAGTGTTCCGATCAGCTGCCAGGTGTCGGGGGAGAGCCGTTCGCGGATCACGCCCGCGGCCCGGCGCGCCGCGGCGGCACTGGCGGCCGCCGATCCCCCCTGGCCGGCATCGTGCACGGCGCTGGCGGCGAGGTCGGCCGTCGTCGATTCCGCCATCTCGCCGGCCGCCGCCCCCCACCCGACCAGCAGGCGGGAGAGACGCAGGATCGACTGCCGGCTGCCTCCCGTCGTGTCGGGGTCGATGACCCGGGCACAAAGGCTGCGGACGATCCGCAGCGTGGCTTCGGCCCGCTCCAGGTAGCGGCCCAGCCAGAAAAGGTTGTCGGCCGCACGGCTCGGCAGGTTGCCGAGCAGCCGCCGAATCTGCACGGTGTCGCCCGTGGGAAGGAGCGTCGACATCTCGACGGGCTCGTCGGCGAGCACCCAGGCGTCGGCCGACTGCACGCCTTCCCCCATCGAGACGGCCCGGGCATCGCCCTGGTCCGAGATCCGGCAGAAGCCCCCGGGCATGATCTCCCAGCCCTGCTCGGTGGCCGCGGCGTAGACCCGGAGCACGAACGGCCGCGGCGTCAGCCGGCCGTTCACCCAGACCGGCGTGGTGGAGAGCTGCACGACCTCCTGCCCCACGAAGTCGATGCCGCGGCGCTCGATGGCGGCGACGACCGCGGCCCGCTCGGCGTTGGACAGGTCGGCCCCGATCAACGAGGCCTGGCCCGGCCGGCCGGGCAGGGCATGGGCGAAGGCCGACGCGACGACGAGGTCGTCGAACCGCTCGATCACCTGGGCCCGTTCGCGCTCCTGACCACACCACCAGGTGGCGATGTTCGGCAGTATTAAGTCCGCCTCGAGCAGCCGGCGGGCGAGCGCCGGCATGAAGCCGAGCAGGGCCCGCGACTCGACGACCGCGCTGCCCGGCATGTTGCCCACCGCCACGGCACCGTCACGAATCGTCTGAAACAGGCCCGGCACGCCGAGCCGCGAACCGGCGTTGGCCTCGAGCGGGTCGCACCAGTCGGCATCGACCCGGCGCCAGAGGACGTCGGCCCGCTTCAGCCCCGCGATCGTGCGGACATGGACCTGCCCGTCGTGGACGGTGAGGTCGTCTCCCTCGACGAGCAGGATGCCGAGGTACCGGGCGAGGTAGGCCTGCTCGAAGTAGGTCTCGCTGAACGGGCCGGGCGTGAGCAGGCAGATCCGCGGGTCGGGCCGGCGGGCCGCGCCGGCGAGGCCCTGGCGAAACTCGCGGAAGAACGGCGCCAGCCGGGCGACGTTCATGTCCTTGTAGAGACTGGGAAACGCCCGCGAGAGCACGAGCCGGTTCTCCAGCGCGTACCCGGCGCCGGACGGCGCCTGGGCGCGGTCGCCGAGGACCCACCAGCGGCCATCGGGGCCCCGGCCGATGTCGCAGGCGTAGAGCCTGAGCCACCGGCCTCCCGGCGGCGTCACGCCCTGCATCGGCCGGAGGTAGTCCGGGCTGCCGGTGACCACCGCGGCTGGCAGGGCGCCGGCGGACACGAGCGTGTTCGGCCCGTAGACGTCGGCCAGGATGCGGTCCATCAACTCGGCCCGCTGGGCGACGCCCGCGGCGATCTCCTGCCAGTCACGCGCGGGGATGAGGAGCGGGACGTGGGCCAGCGGCCACGACCGCTCGGCGGTCTCGCCGCGGACGCGATAGGAGATGCCGAGGTCGCGAATGTGCCGATCGGCCGCCGCGAACCGCCGGCCGATCTGGTCGTCGTCGAGTCGCGACAGCGCCGAGAGAAAATGGATCCAGTGGGGACGCGGCGCACCCGCCGCGTCGAGAAACTCGTCCGGGATGCCGGGCAGGGGCGCGTAGCCCGCCGTCCACTGCTCGGCCCGACGGGCCGGGCCGGCCGCGCGCTGCTCGCGGTTTCGCACCGCGCCGCCGTCGTTATCCAACGCTCCTCCTCAGATCGAGCGTCAGCGGAAACTCCGCCGCCGGAGACTCCCGGCGCACCTCGATCGGGCCGGGAGTATGACCGTGATCCTGAAAACGGGCCAACCGCCGGGCCTCGGCCTCGAAGGCGTTGACGGGAACCGTGTCGTAATTCCGGCCGCCGGGATGGGACACGTGGTATACGAAACCCCCGAGCGAACGGCCGCTCCAGGTGTCGACGAGGTCGAACGTCAGCGGCGCGTGGACGGGCATCACCGGATGCAGCCCTGCGGGAGGCTGCCAGGCCTTGAACCGCACGCCCGCCACGGCCTCCTGGTCCCGGCCCGTCGGCGTCATGGGGAGCTGCCGCCCGTTGCAGGTGACGACGTGCCGGCCGGCGACGAACCCCCGGGCCAGCACCTCCACCCGCTCGACCGACGAATCGACATATCGCACCGTGCCGCCGATCGCCCCCTCCTCGCCGAGCACGTGCCAGGGCTCGAGCGCCTGCCGGACCGCGAGCATCACACCCCCGCGGTGCACCTCGCCCATGAGCGGAAAGCGGAACTCGCGTTGGGCCTCGAACCAGGCGGGGTCGAACGCGTAGCCCGCACCGCCGAGGTCGGCGAGCACGGCGAGGAAGTCAGCCCAGACGAAGTGCGGCAGCATGAACCGGTCGTGGAGGGCGGTGCCCCAGCGGACGAACGAGCCGCGCTGCGGCTCGCGCCAGAACCAGGCGACGAGGGCCCGAAGCAGGAGCTGCTGCGCCAGCGACATCCGCGGGTCGGGGGGCATCTCGAAGGAGCGAAACTCCACCAGCCCGAGCCGGCCAGTGGGGCCGTCGGGGGCATACAGCTTGTCGATGCAGATCTCGGCGCGATGGGTGTTGCCGGTGACGTCGACGAGCAGGTGGCGAAACAGCCGGTCGACGAGCCACGGCGCCGTCGGCCCGTGATCGGGGACCGGCACCTGCGCCAGCGCGATCTCGAGCTCGTAGAGGCCGTCGTGCCGCCCCTCGTCGATCCGCGGGGCCTGGCTCGTCGGGCCGATGAACAGGCCGGAGAACAGGAACGACAGGGACGGGTGCCGCTGCCAGTAGCGGACGAGGCTCGCCAGCAGGTCGGGCCGGCGCAGGAACGGCGAGTCGAGCGGCGTCGGCCCGCCGAGCACCACGTGGTTGCCGCCGCCGGTGCCGGTATGGCGGCCATCGGTGAGGTACTTGTCGGTGCCGAGCCGGGCCTGCCGGGCTTCCTCGTACAGGGCCTGCGTGTCGTGCACGGCCTGGGTCCAGGAGGCGACCGGGGCGACGTTGACCTCGATGACGCCCGGATCGGGCGTGACCTTGATGACGCCGATCCGCGGATCGACGGGGGGCGGATAGCCCTCGATGTGAACGGGCAGGCCGCAGGCCCGCGCCGCCGACTCCACCGCGGAGAGCAGTTCGAGATAGTCTTCGAGCGTGCCCACCGGCGGCATGAAGACATGCATCACGCCGTCCCGCGGTTCGATCGCCAGCGCCGTCCGCACCGCCCCCTCCACGGCCACCTGCGGCACGAGTTCCTGGGGCTGGGTCCCGGTTGCCATCTCGGGCCCGGTCGCCGCCCGGGAATGCATCCGGGCGAATGCAGCCGGGTCGGGCAGCGGGCCGCGCGGCACCGTGGGATCCTCCGGCACGACGTGCGGATACGCCGCCGGCGGCACCCAGGGAAGCGAGGCGAGGGGCAGCCGAAAGCCGAGCGGTGAGTCGCCCGGGACGAGCAGCATCCGGCCGCGGCGCAGCCGCCAGCGTTCCGAACGCCAGCGCGGCGTCGGCGGGGCCGCCGCGTTCCAGGGTTGGACAGGCAGCACGTATCCCTTCGGCCGGGACAGGCCGTGGGCGAACACGCGGGCCATCCGCGCCCGTTCTTCGGCATCGTCGAGTTTTGGATCGGCAGGATCGACGTTCACCGGCAGCCCCGCCTCCTTGACGATCCAGTGGGCCGGGTCTTCATAGGCCGGCAGCGCGCAGTCGGCGTCGATGCCGAGCCGCCGGGCCGTCTCCTCCATCAGCCGCGCGGCCGCCTGAACCGCGGCATCGGGGTCGGTGAACCGGCCCGCGCCGCTCTCGTCGGCGATCAGCGCCGCGTCCTGCCACATCGGCCGGCCGTCCTTCCGCCAGTAGACCGCGAACGCCCAGCGCGGCAGGCTCTCCCCCGGATACCATTTGCCCTGGCCGTAATGCAGGAACCCGCCCGGGGCGAGCCGGTCGCGGAGCCTGCGAATCAGGACGTCGGCCTGGCGGCGCTTCGTCGGGCCCACGGCCGCGGTGTTCCATTCGGGCGACTCGAAGTCGTCGATCGAAACGAACGTCGGCTCGCCCCCCATCGTCAGCCGCACGTCGGCGGCGACGAGGTCGCGATCGACGGCGTCGCCGAGGGCGACGAGCCGCGACCAGGCCGCGTCCGAAAACGGCCGCGTCACCCGCGGCTGTTCCTGGATCCGCTCGACCCGCATCTGGAAGTCGAACTCGCAGCCCGCCGGCTCAACGAGCCCGCTGACCGGCGCGGCGGACCGGTAGTGCGGGGTGGCGGCGAGCGGCAGGTGCCCCTCGCCGCAGAACAGCCCCGACGTGGCGTCGAGGCCGATCCAGCCGGCGCCGGGCACGTAGACCTCGGCCCACGCGTGGAGATCGGTGAAGTCGTGGTCGGTGCCGCGCGGGCCGTCCACGGGTTCGACGTCGGCCTTCAGCTGGATCAGGTAGCCCGACACGAACCGGGCGGCGAGCCCCAGCCGCCGCGCCACCTGCACCAGCAGCCAGGCAGAGTCGCGGCAGGAGCCGGAGCCGAGGGCGAGCGTCTCCTCGGGCGCCTGCACGCCCGGCTCCATGCGGATGACGTACCTGATCTGCCGCTGAAGTCGGGCGTTGAGGGCGACGAGGACGTCGACCGTCCGGCCGCGCTCCCGGGCCAGCTCGGCGACGAGCGCCTCGAATCGCTCCCCCTGCGGCTCGCTGGCCAGGTACGGGGCGATCTCGTGCCGCTCGTCGGCCGTGTAGGCGAACGGAAACTCCTCGGCGTGCTTCTCGACGAAGAAGTCGAACGGATTGACGACGGCCATCACGGCCGTCAGGTCGACCTCGATGCGAAACTGCGTCGTCGGCTTCGGGAACACGTGCCGCGACAGCCAGTTGCCGTGCGGGTCCTGCTGCCAGTTGACGAAGTGGTCGGCGGGGGAGACGGTGAGCGAATACGAGAGGATCCGTGTCCGGCAGTGGGGCGCGGGACGGAGGCGGATCACCTGCGGACCGAGGGCGATCGGCCGGTCGTAGGTGTAGCTCGTGACGTGGTGCAGCGCGACGCGGATCGCCAACGGCGGAACTTTCGAGACCGGCGTTCAATGCCGGAGGAACGATCGCACTCGAGTCCGCGTTCACCGCGTCAGCCCCTGGGCGACGTGCAAACTCGGTTCCGCCTCCGTGACATCGTACCGCTGCCGTCCGTGCCGGCCAATGGGGACGGGCGGATGCCTCGGCCAGTGGCAGTTCGGCAAGCGTCGGCCGCGCGGAGCGGATCACGAGGAGCACTACCCGGGCTGGCCTGGCTCGATGGGGGCTCTGGTTGCTGCACGCCCGGCTCCAGTGGCTCCCGCGGCGGGGTATCGACGATTGTGCCTGTCCTTTTGGGCTCCCGACAAGGGTGGTTCTGGTGTGCGCACACGAACCAACATACGATGGTCAAGATCTGGCATACCGTGACACGTCGACAGTTTCCCCGGGCGACTCGAGCCCCAACTTCAGAAGTGGAAGCGGAAGGTGCGGGTTGCGGTCACCGATCCAGCCCTCCACGACGGCCAACGTGAGGAATTGGCGGTACAGGGCGAGATTCACCATCGCCAGTGCCGGGAGACACAGTTGCGTAACCGCGATGTCGACCGGAAAGGGTTGTTCCGCACACACGCGTCCTTGCCACGCCAACAGCCGCCCCAGGCTCTCAGCGAACAGGCCTACGTCGCCGGTCGTCATGCCGCGAACCATATCTGCCTGAAAAAGGTATTTCTCTTCGCCATCGTTCGTGGGCACAACGTCCGCAAGATGTGCCAAGGCTCTCTCTGGGTGGTTTTCCACCAGATCCCGGATGGAATACGCCAACGGGCGGCCGACCACAGGCTCCTGAATGTCAGTGAAGAAATCCTGTTTCAGCGGAAGATCTCGAGCAAAACCCGCGAGCCGTCTCGCGATGCCGAACTCGGCCGCACCGAGGGAAAGATGAAACCCGTCTAAACAGTATGTCGCGCATTTGTAAGTGCGCAATCTCTCCAGCAGCTCCTCTTCTTGAACCGTCGCAGGCTTGGGCTCGCGCTCAAACACCTGTAATTCTGCGAAAGCGGCTCTCGCCAGCGCATCGCGCACGTCTTCCGCCCGACCGTGATTCGCATGGATGACACAAGCGGCTTCGCGGTAACAACGCGAAAGGCTCCCGTATTTGCTCGCGCATTCCGTTAACCAGATCAGTACGGAAAGAGAGGAGCCGGGAAATTTAGGCGATGCCGAGTGCAGCGACTCCAGCGTCTTTTCGGCTTCACCCAGCTCGTTCGAAACAAACCTCGCCAGAAACTCCTTCAACTCATCCGCAGAGATAGTGCTCACAGTCTTCTCCTGATGAAGCCTCGCCGTGCTGAGGCCCTACCGATTCGGACCACGAGATGGAAGCGGCTTCCAGTGCGGTTCCCTCTCATCGCTCGGTGCCGGTTCGGTCCGCAGGTGTGCGACATCCGGCGAGTACGCCCCGCACCGCAGATAGTTTTGCTGACATTCGCGCAGCGACAGTCCCCGGTTTGTCTTCGGCGAACGCCAGTCCGCTTGTTTTCCAAACTGACAGTCAAAATAATACCGACAAATACGGCACTCGGCGCCAGTAGAAAAGTGAGTAAGGTAGCCGCAACATGGGCAAGCCATTAAAACGCGTAAATCCTTCCTCCGCCAAGCCTTGCCATCCTCAACTGGATCGGGCACGGCGGGAAAGGGACGCCACTCAGGATCGCGCTCGAACTTCGACAGTCGTGGGCCGCGATAGATCTCAGGTCGTCCATCACAATTGCCCCATTTCATGAAATTGTGCTGCGCATCGCGCAGAGTACATCCATTTGGGCCGGGCCGGAAATCGGGCTCGCTCTCCTGCGCATAGTCGCATTGCCAGTGGCAGATGCGGCAACCATCATATTCGCCGCCAATCGTTCTGTACCCACAGCATGCACAGACTTCCGCATCTCTCTCATGGTTCATTTTCGCAGGTTATCCAATGAGCCTCATTGCTTCCGCCACCACCGCCGCATCGTAAAGAAACCGTCACTGTGCCACAAACCCTGCCTCCGTTCATTCGCCCATGCCGTCGTGCGCCGCGGCATGCCATCGGGGTGTGCCAAACTGTTTGCCGGTATTCATATGGCTGATCCAACCACTTATTTTTTCTTAGCCCAGAAGACCAGCCATTCGGCCCGAGTATTTCCCTCTGCCTTAAAAAAGGTCCTCAACGCGCCTGTATTTGGGCCCTGAATTACACGCGTCGTGAAATGGCCGTTGGTGAGATCCAGGATCAACTCGCTCTCGATTTCTATTCCATCTTCGAAGCGCGTTTGGTACTTCCGCAGAATTGTGGCGGGTAATTGGTCATCAAGTTTGCCGTCGCACTGCGTTGCGTGTCGGTGACCCTCTCTGATGTAGCTGAAGAGATCGTCAACACCATCGGGCTTGCTATTGTCGACGTTCAGTATGACGTGCTTGTCAAAGTGTTACCCGATGTTCTGTGCCGCCGTATCGAATCTCCCTTTCGTCCAAAGGGTGGCGGGAAGTTTCCGATCGGCTTTCGCTGCGTACTTGCCCAATGAGCCGAGCACTTCGTACAGTTCTTCTTCGGTGTGCCATTCGCGGCCTTTGTCGCCATAGACCATGGCGGTCGTTTTCTTTACTGCGTCAGTTATGGAGTCGCCGTCGATCTTCAGGGATTTCCAGTACTCTCCCTTGACGAAATCACAGTATCCGCCTGTGTTATGCACCCACACGCCATGCGGGCCGACGAAGTAGGTGTGGTAGTCCTGAACCGCGAAGTTGTACGTTGTGAAGGTTGACCCGACCGCGGCATCATCGCGGGCCAGCATGGCGACTACGGCCGTCGTTCCGTCTGCCAACGCGAGCGCATCGCCCGGTTGGAGTTCGGCCGCCGGAACAAACTCATTGCGATCAACGACGTAGAACGGGTGCTCGGCAGTGCAAACCAACAGCTCACTGGCGCCTGCGGGAGCACCCGGCAGGCAATACCACACGGAATAGAGGGCTGCCGGATGCGTGACAAAGGTCTCGAGCACAGGCTTGTAGCCCTGGTCGCCGGTGACCGGATCGCGGGACAGCACCCGATCGCCGGGCGTGACGTACTCGATAGCGATCAGCCCACGGTCGGTGACAACCGTCGTACCGGCCACGAAGCACATCTTGTTCGTGGCATCGGCGAGTAGGTCCACATATTCGAGGAACTTGCCGCCCGTTTGAAACACCTTGGCGATCACCGGGGAGGCATTGTCGCTGAACTTTCCGGCCTTCAAGGCGGCCTGAACCTTCTCAATCGCTCCCAGCTTGGCGAGTTTCGCCGTCCCTGCGGTGACAACAGCCTCTGCGACCTCATACAGGATTTGACCGATCACCTCCCCCTTCTGATAGGGCGTGAGGTTGGCCATATGTTCGGCGAGTTCAAGCATGAGTTCGAGGGACACCTCGATCACGCTGGCGGCGACCTCGCCGAGCGCGTTCAGTTCCTCCAAGTCGCCCCGTGCAATTGCCTCGATCGTTTCTCTCTGGAACTCCATCACCTTCTGTGCAATACGGGCCATCGCCGTCACCGTATCGGTGGCAATGCCGACGGCTTGAATGACGGCTTGCCGTTCGGCTTGGAACGTATCGCCCGTCTGCAGGCGGACCTGAATCGCGACGGGGTTGTATTTCACTCCAGCTGTGACGCCGAACTTGAGAATGCCCCAAAGCCCTTCAACGGAGCCCCAGAGCCCGTGCCGGAAGAAGCCATCGACAACTCCGCCCAGGAAGAGCGGCGCATCGACCGGCTTGATGATCGCCGCTGCTCCGACTTTCTGGATGCGCGTGCTCAAAACGGCAGGGTGCAAGACGCTTCCCTCGCCGTCGTCCTTCATCGCTATGAACGCGTTTCCGGCGAGGTCGCGGGCGATTCCGCGCGGGCCGTCGTCTGTCTCGATGCTTTGGACAAAGTCTTCCATTTCGAGCGGGCCGAGCAGTTGGATCATGTACCGGTGCGCTTCGCCGGCGCCGGACTGGGCGAGTGTCACCGTCTCGCCGATCGCAAAACTGTAGCCCGAGAAATCCACGGCCTCGTAATCATCGACCGTTCGCTGTCGCGACGCGTTGAACGCCAACGAATCGTTGGACGACTCCGCCACCAGGAAGTCGAGCGCACTGATGTCGAGTGACCTGCTGGTCACCACTGCCTCGACCGTATCGGGCAGCGCTGGGTCAAATACGTGATTCGGATCGATGACGATCACGAGGTCATCGGTATCGCCTCGAAACGTCATGGAGGCATTGGCGGTTTCCGTCAAGACCGCCGACGCCGAGCCGTTGCCGCGCGTGATGATGGCGGTGATCGCGTCAGGCGCTCCCGGCGATGGCGCGGCGACGAACCCGAGCTGCACGGAAAGCTGCTCCGTGTAGGGGTAAGGCGATTGTGCCTGTACCTCAACCGCCGCCTCTGCGCTTCCGGTGTACCCAAACACCCGGTCGGCGGCGACTACGGTCACACGGTTGTAGCCGGCTCCCAGAGCAACGTTGACGAACGCGTGTGAAAATGTGCCGGAGTAATCGTACGGCTTCAAGTACGAGTCGAACCGCTGCGACTTTGAAACGTTTGTCGTCACAGTGCCAAGGGGATCAACGGAGTCGCCAAGATAAACGGTGACTTCTTCGATCTTCCCCAGATCGCCAGGCGTGGAATCGCAAATGGCGGAGTCGACCGTGCCGGCGACTTGAACCGTGCCGAGGAGCGTGGTGTTGTCGGAACTGAGGTGCAGATTGCTCAGTGAAAGCGACGTGATCGACACGACGGGGCCGTCGTGCGAGACCGAGACGGTCGTTGTTGGTGTCAGGTAATTGTTCTCGTCGACGCTCACGAGGCGCCAATCGATCACGGTCGCCCTCACCGCGTCGGAAAGCGCCACGCTGCCTGTTCCACCGCCGCCGCCGAGGCGAAAGTCGACACCGATGCTTTGGTCGGCCACGTGACCACTTGCCCGCACGGCCTCCACATAAAGTTGCCACTCGTTCGGCCCAATGCGGGCCGCCTCGGGCAGGGAGGCGACCGTGTACGCCTTGCCGGAAGCGATGTAGTCTCCGCCCGCGTCGATCTCGGACTTACGACGGCTGGCTGGCCCATCTTTGCCCCAGAGTCGAAGGTGGCCTGCCGCAGGCTCGTAGCGATATCCATCTTCCGCCGTACCTGTCCGCACCACGGCTCTGGGGTCGGAAGCGTCGTAGCTGAAGACGAACTCCGCGTCTGGAATGTCGAGCGTGGAGGGAAGCCTGAGGATCACCGGTGCAAAGCCGGCACTGGCGCCGCTTCCTTGCTGACCGAAGATGTCATACCCGTCAGCGAAGTCCGGCACACGATCGCCATCGACATCGCCGGACGCAGCAAGAAGCACGCGGCCAGGCAGCCGCGTGTCATCGGTGCGCTCCTCAATAGGGTCATCGTCTTCACTGATCTTCCCGTCGTTGTTCGAGTCCACGTCCAGATCCACCGCCACCGCCGTGGCGCGTATCGTGTCGCGCGGTTGCGAAGTCGTGCTGCCACTGCCCGTGCCGACGTTGGGCGTCAGCGTGAAGGCGATGTCAGCCATGCTCGCACTCGGCGCGAAGGCTTCGATCCAGTAGGTCTGCACGGCACCGCCGGCGATCGTGGTGCCCGCTGCGGGAATCGCCGTGCCGCCCGTCTGCGCCGTCCAGAGTCGGACCTTGTCCGCCCCTTGGGTGATGGCCAGCGTGGCCGACCGGCCCTGTGGCACGTCCACGATCATCTCCGCGCGGCTGCCCCCCACGGGCACGATCACGCCGGGCAGGTCGGTCTTCTCCTCGATCGGGTCGTCGTCTTCGGCGATCCTGCCGTCGTTGTTACTGTCGACGTCGAGATCGACTCCCCGCGGTTCCCAGACCACCTGGTCCTGCCTGGTGGGATGTTGCAGGACGTAGAGCGAGACGGCGGGGCCGCCGGCGCTGGGCGCGGGCGTGCCAGTACCGTTCAGCCACGACTCGGCGCGGGCGACGGCCGGAGACGCGGAAGCGCCGACTTGGAAGCTGCCGCTCTTCAGATTGCGCGACGGGCCGTCGCTGATCAGCTCCCAGATTCCGAGCTGAAAGGCGGCGGCGTCGGTGACGCTGGTAAAGCCGGTGGTCTTGGGACCGTAACTCCGCCAGAAATCGGCAACCAGGCCCGCATTGGCCAGGCCGCTGCTCGCGAGTGGCGCCCGCGTCGGAAACGTGTGCAGGCCGGGCGAGATCGACTGCCCGATTTCGACGCAGAACGAATTGAATCCCGACCAGGCGAACTGCCCCACGAAACTGGTGGGTACATTCGCGGGCCGCAATGGATGGATCACGGGAATGCGGTCAAACATCGAAATGTTGTTCTCGAGCCTGGCCGTGGTGGAGAGCATGCAGCGGGATTCGAGCGGCTCGGCAGCCAGCTGAATGCGGCGGGAGGCAGAGGTCCGGCGGCGGAAGGAGTTGCCTGTGCGGGAGCGACGGAGCGAACGAGCACGGGTGAATACCGAACCGAAGCCGCGAGGCGACATGGTGGGGTTCCTGATGCGGGAGGGAGGTGCAGGGGCGGGGCCGCGGGCGGGCGGGGAGGAGCGTACGCTAACAAGGGGGGGGGGCGTCAAGGGGCCGCGCGATGAGAAGTTGATGAGCAGCGGACGTGCACGGGTCACGCGGCGTGCCGGGCGGGCAATCCAGACGGCAATCGCGGGGTGCTTCGGTCGCAGCCCATCGACGCCAAGGCCAGCACCTTCTCCGATACTGCGCCCGGCCGCCCTTTGCGCTGGAGCGGCTCTCCGTGATCCGCGGCCCAGCCGACCGCATCACCCAAGTCCGCTACGTGCTGCCCAGACACAAAGCCGCCAACTGGGTCGGACCCCGCCGCGGCCGGAAGTCCACGCGGCCGGGAGCCAATGGCGTCGTCGACCTCACGCCGTTCGAGTTCCCTTTTGTTTTTTTGACCGGCTCGCCGGCCTCGTGCCGCCGCCGCGCAAGCACCGGCACAGGTATCACGGCGTCTTTGCGTTGAATCCCCGCTCAGGCGAGCCGTCACGTCGCTCGCCATCGGGGCCGAGCCACCACCGCAACCGCTGATACCTAGAAAAAAGCGGCACAGGTTTTTGACCCATGCCGCCCTTTCCTCCAGCCCTACCCCGCCCACGCCCGACACGCCGCCCGATAGCCACACGAAGCGCAGTTCATCGTGCTCGGCGCCGGGTAGAACACGCCTGACTCGATAGCCCGCGAGGAGGGCGGTTTCAAGGCCGGTCTGCGCCGACGAGAAAAATCCGGCCTTGAGCGTGGATAGGAAGCTCTTCGGCACCTCCACGATCGGGTCGCATCCAGCCCGGCCAGGCCCGGCGGTTGCTCCTCATGATCCGCCCCGCTCGGCCGACGCTTGCCTGCGTGCCCTTGGCCGACCTAACCTTTTTTTGATGCGGCTTATGCTGCGGCGCGAGTGGGCTTCTCGTCGTTGACGGGCACCGCCGGCAGGTCGTCCGTCAGGCCCTGTCGCCGCATCTCCGCCCAGTCGGCCTCGGTCGGCGTGGCCATCGTGCCAAATACGTAGTCGCCCACGAGCAGGAACACGTTGAAATTCTTCGCCGGGTAGCGGTGGTGGAGATAGTGGTGCCGGGCGAGCTGCTTGAACAGGCGGGTGTTTCCGAAAAAATGGCCCTTCGGTTGGTGCATCTCGAGATGCACAAAGTTCCACGTGAGGTGGTGAAGGACGACGACGATGGGGAACATGATCGCCCCGATCGTCGTGAACGGGGCCAGCACGAGTGCGAACGGCAGCGACTCGATCAGACCCTCGCGGGGGTTGAGGCGGATGCCCCGGTCTTCACCGGGCGGCAGCGGCTCGTCGTGAAACTCCTCGCGGTATTGCGAGTGATGCTCGAGGGCGTGGCTCGTGAAGATCTTGGTACGGGCTCGGACGTTGCGAAACAGGAAGAACTTTGGCCTCCGGTGCATCAGTTTCGCGTGAACCTGGTGTTCCACGAGCGACATGAACACGGCCAAGGCCACGAACCAGGCGACGACCTGCAGCGCGATCAACATGGGCACCTCATTACAACCGAATACGGCGGCCTAGCCGTCATTATCGGAAGTGACGGTGCCTATCCCTGAAGCATTGCAGGCGGAGATGTACCAGACCCCCCAAACTCATGTCCAGGGTGAGGGGCAGGTCAGGTTTCGCCGACATCGGCTGCTAGCAGACTGTGGAACACGTCTGCCGCCGCACGACGCGGCGACAGTCGACTCGGGAAACCCTCGGCGTTTCCCGCGGTCGACCAAGTGGAAAAAGGCCATGGAGGGCTTTTTCCACGGGCAGCTAGACCGTCGACTCGGGAAACCCTCGGCGTTTCCCGCGGTCGACCAAGTGGAAAAAGGCCATGGAGGGCTTTTTCCACGGGCAGCTAGACCGTCGTTTCAGGGCACCGTCAGCACCACGCGGAAGCCGCCGCTGAAGTCACTGAACGTGGGGTCGTTCTTGTTGCGGTCGGCCGATCGGCACCGGGGTGGGTCGTAGCCCCAGCCGCCCCCGCGGAGGACCCGCGACACCCCCTTCGCCGGTCCGGCGGGATCGGTGCCCCCGGCGAGCTTCGGGGCATACCAATCGGCACACCACTCGTAGGTGTTGCCGTGCATGTCGTAGAGCCCCCACGGATTGGGCTTCTTCGTGCCCACCGGATGGGCATATTGCTGCCGGGCCGCTTCGGTGTTGCCGTAGAACCAAGCGAACTCGCCGAGGCGCCGTGGGCTCGCTCCGAACGAATAGGCCGTGGTGGTGCCGGCCCGGCAGGCATATTCCCACTCCGCCTCGGTCGGCAGGCGGTACTCCGCCCCGGCAGCCAGCCGCCCGGCCTTCCGTTCGGCCGCTGTGAGCGCCTTGCAGAAGGCGACGGCGGCGTTCCAGTCGACATACACGGCCGGGTGGTCGGTGCCGCGCTCCACGGAGCGCTCCCCCCTCCAGGGCTCAGTTCCCATCACCTTCCGCCATTGCCCCTGGGTGACGACCGTCGCCGCCAGGAAGAACGGCCGGCTGATCGTCACCTTCACCGCCTGCTCGTCGGCATTCCGCCCCTTCTCGCTCCTGGGGCTGCCCATCGTGAAGTTGCCGGCGGGGATCGGCTGGAGCCGCATCCCGACACCGTTGGAGATCGGCTGCCCGATGGCTGCCGCCGGCGCCTTCGCCCGGCGCCCGGCGGGCCGGCGTGGCAGCGCCGCCGTCCGCTTCGCCAGCTTCCGCGTTCCCGGACTACGCACCGAACCGGTCCGCCGCGACACGCGTTTTGCCATGATCGCTCCTTCGAGTGCCTGCATCTGCCCGGAGTGGTGACCACCAGACTCGCGCCGACGCACCGCCCTCGTCAGGACGGTAGCACAGGCGGCTGGCAGGGGTCAATCAGCAGCCCGGCCGGCGGTGCCGAGCGCGGGGTCGTGCTTTCCGGCCACAGGTGGAGCGTGCCCTCACTAGGCACGCCGTAGCGGACCTCGATCGGCATGTCGGCAGAAGGTGGAGCAAGATCGGTGCCCTCGACCGGCTTCATCACAGTCACGGGCGTTCCAGTCTGCACTTCGACTGGCCCTGGGCTCTTCACCGCTACCCAGCCCACGACGGCGAGCACAGCAAGCACGGGCACAACCGCGTACTTCGGATGCGGCCCGGGTTCTCGGTGGACGCCAGCGGCCGGATCACGCTCTTACGTCCCCATCTGCGTGTCTCGTGTCGGCCTCTCGAGCACCTGCTGCGATACTGCGCCCGGCCCCCCTTCGCGATTGAACGACTCTCCGTGATCCGCGGCCCAGACGGCCGGATCGCCCGCATCCGTTACGCGCTGCCACGGCACAAAGCCGCCACCTGGGTCGGGCCCGGCCGCGGCCGCAAGTCCGCGCGGCCGGGAGCGAACGGCGTCGTCGAGTTCTCACCGTTTGAGTTTCTCGATCGTTTGGCGGACCTTGTGCCGCCGCCGCGCAAGCACCGGCATGGGGCGTGCGTTGCCGCCTTCGTCCAGTGATCAAGGTTGCCAAGATGCTCAGGCGTCATCTGCCGCACCTCCTGAGCTACTTCCGCCACCGGATCACCAACGCCACGAGCGAGGTCTTCAACAGCGTTATCCAAGCCTTGAAATACGCTGCCCGTGGCTTCCGATCCTTCCGAAACTACAGAACACGAATCCTGTTCTTCTGTGGCAAACTCGACCTCAGGCCGCAGCTACCCTGCCACTGAAATGCCGGAAGAACCAATGTATAGCTGATAGTTGGGCTATGTGAACGCATCGCTCCCATACACTCTCGTGTTAAGTGCCATTCCAGTCTGTCACTCTGTTTTCCGAGGCCCCAGCGGTATGTCCAACCAGTCTGCCACCTCCATGCATTGCTCCGTCCAGTGCGGTCTGGGGGAGGCGTAGCTTTCAAGACCTCTTCCCCCGTGGGCAGCCACCTTGGCATCAATCCACCCCTGCGCCAGCCGATAGTCCCAGACGTGCTCCCATGGCGTCAGGCCCGTGCCTCGAATTTCGCGAGCAAGTACGCGGCGAGCCGCTGCGAGGCGCGCCTCCAAAAATTGATCATCCGAGTACTGTGTCGGGCCGCGGTGCCAGGCTCGAAGCGCGTCGCGCCCGCCAACCTCCAACAGTTGCTTGATCTTCTGATTCTCGTCAAACTTTTGCTCAAAGGCTCGATGAGGTGCAGATTGGACGCTCACCCGGTTGCCGCCGTCGGGCTGGGTGTCGTTGTTCCAGACACTCAGCTCGGCCGCGGTCATTCGGCGCGGGTCGGGCCAGGTTTCGGGCCGGTCGTACCGGTAGGTCTTCCAGTTGTGGCTAAAGACCGGGGTCCCGTCAGGTAGAAACGACCTCGGCAAGCCACCAGCATCCCCGGGTGTTTCGACAGTCCTCATCCATGTGTAGGTCTCTTCGAACAACGTCCGGTAGCGGACTTCGCCGGTGACCACGTAGAACCAAGCCAGCATCTTGCCCACACACTGTTGGAAGGTGCGGGAATGGATGACCGGCCCCTCCCACCAGCGAGTCCAGGCTGGCTGATTGTCCGGCCCGTACTGCTCGCACCATCCGCGCACCAGGCCCTCTCCGAGCTGGGTGTCGAACATCCATTGCCCGACCTTGCTGGAACGGTCAAGAAAGGATGGGTCTTTGCTCAGGTGATACATCATGACCGACATCCGGAATGCATCGGTCGTTGCGTCGTCGTTGAAAGACCCGCCGTTCATGACTCCGGCCCAAGTGGTCACCAGGTCGGGGCGGCTCTGCGCATCTGGCCAGGTGAGCATGGGCGAAAAGGTGGGGATATAGGGGCCAACGTAGTCGGGGACGCTCCCGTTCTTAGGGTTCTGGAGCGAGTGGACCAGAGCCGCGCAGCGCTTGGCGGCATCCAAGTACTTCGCCTCGCCGGTGAGTTTGTGGGCGTAGAGGAGCAGGCAGAACGAAGGGTACTGGACATTATCCTGGAGCCGTACCATCTCCGGTGCCTCCCATAACTTTCCCTCTGCGCTGACCCTTCCACCGCGGCGCACGATGATCCGCACCGGGAAGTGCCCCCGAGGCTGCTGAATCTGAAGGAACAGGTCTGCCGTCTTCAAGCCCGCGCGCAAATAGCGAGGTTCGTTCAGCATCTCGTAGGCTTGGAAGAACCGCGCCGCGTTGTGAAGCAGCTCGCCCCCCTTCAGATTGACCGTGATGGTGTCGTCGTGGATCTTCAAGCTCGGGGCGTAGATACCGTATTCGTCGAACTGCCGAATCAGCTCGTCGAGCTCAGCGCGGACAGCACGTTCTGATTTCTGGTAGAGTGCCGCGTCCAGACGGGTCAGCGTCGATTCCAGAAGCTGAGCCGTGGGCTCGGCCGCGCCAGTCTCAATCGGCGCGCCGCGGCCGGCTACGACCATCCCCAGCAGCAGCATGACCGCAGCTATGGTCGCCATCAATTTCCGGTGTGTGTTCATGGTGTTTCTCCTTGTCGCTGTTGGTCGTTTCTTTGGTCATTGGCCAAACCGGAAGCTGTAGACGTCAAGGATTATGCCTGTCCTTTTGTGGGCTCTTTTGTGGGCTTTGGTGGGGTGCGGGCCGGGTGCCATGCGGCACTATCTGCGCTGCAGAGCGTCGAGTTTCAGAGCGCGAATCACGTGCATCGGCAGGAATAGATGCCGTGAGTCATCGAGCAGTGGGCGAAATCCGAATGCGAGATAGAACTTTTTGGCGGTTTCATCGAGAGCGTCGACCTCGACGGCCCGGATGCCGACCTGGGCCGAGATGTCCAGAGAGCGACGCAGGGCATCCACCAGCAACAGCGATCCAAGACCCTGCTTCTGGATGCTTTGATCGACTGCTAGCCGACCAAGCAGCACCACAGGGACATCAATTCGAGGAAGTGCCCTGGCCTCGACGTCGGGAAGTGCCTCGTAGACGACTCGATGCGTCGAAAGGGAGTAGTAGCCGAAAACCCTCGCTTCACCGGGTCGGGTAGCCACGAACGTGCGGGAGAGATCTCGACGATCGAACTGGCCGGCACGATCCTTGAGCCAGTCGTCCAGCACCGGCCGGCCACAGGCGAAGGGCGAGCGATCATGCCCCCGCTCCAAGCGATGGATCGACCAGGCGGCCATCAGCCGACCTGTTTTCGGTATCGCTTCACCGCCTTGACCAAGGCCTCGTTGGGCATGCTCGAAGAATCGTCAAGCATCGCCACGAACCGTTTTCTGTCCCGATCGCTCAACCGCGTGATCTGCTGATCACGCAGGATCCGGCGGGCCTTTTGCACGAGTGTGGCGACGGCAAAATCACTGATCGACTGCCCCAACTCCGCGGCGGCGTCTTCGATCGTCTTTTTGAGATCGCCACGCAGGCGAAAATTGATCCGTGCAGTGCTTTTTGCTGACGACATGGAAGGAGGCTCCTGGAAACGTCAACATCGACTGCATATTGTACGTCAATGTGCCACACCAAGCAAGCCGGCTTCGTCGGCGAGGAAGCGGCGAGGAGTATCTTGTCGCCGACGGCGCGGCCGCCCGGGGAATTGGGGACAGCGTCCAGGGCAGGGGCTGCACGATCCCCGTCGTGAACTGCATCGTGTCGAGGTGCCGCCAGCGCCGCTCTTCCGCGTGATCGGCCAGCCCGCAGGACTGGCCGCATTCCGGGCAGGAAACGCCCGAGCCGACGTGCGTTAGCCGGATTTCGACTCGCCGCTCATCGAGCCGAAGGTCAACAGCATCGACTTGCCAGGAGTCGTCAAGGCCCAGAAGACGGGCATAGTGCGTCGAAAGTGTGTCCATCCCGGCAATCTACGGCACGGACGCCCAGGAAACGACTGGCCTGTGCCACGAAATTCCCCGAAGAACCAGAAAAAAGCACCCCGCACGGCGAAACGTACGGGGTGCCAAGTGAGGCGCTCAGAGTCCGCGCTCGATCATTCCGGAAGAATCACGGCGTCGATCACGTGGATGACGCCATTGCTGGTCTTGATGTCGGTCTTGGTGACGTTGGACATGCCCTTGGCTGTGCCCACCTTCACGCCGCCCTCTGTTGAGACCTTCACTGTTGCGCCACCGGCCGTCTTGGCTTCCTTGAGCTTCACGACATCAGCCGCCATGACTGAACCCGGAACCACGTGAAGAAGCAGGACGGCTTTCAACTTCTCCTTGTTTTCCGGCTTGAGCAGGGTCTCGACAGTTCCAGCAGGCAACTTCGCAAACGCCTCATCAGTCGGCGCGAACACCGTGAACGGGCCGTCTCCCTTGAGCGTGTCGACGAGGTCAGCCGCTCCCAGAGCCGCCGCCAAGGTCTTGAAAGTGCCGGCTCCGACGGCCGTCTCGACAATATCTGCAGCCTTCAGGACTGCAGTGCCGGAAAGCATGAAAACAGCCGCAGTGAAGGCAGCCGTGAGTTTGGTGAACAACATGGGAACTCCTAGTGGGGATAAGAAACTCAATGGCAGGGTAGCAGATGCAACCGTTTCGCGTGCGATTTACAGAACCTGCGATCCAATTACGTGCTCGACGTGTCATCGATACCCGTTGCTTGGCCACCTTGAGTTCCAACAGATTGCGAGGATTCCGTGTGTGACCGAGAAAAGCTGGCGGCCTGAAATCCCACGTAAAGACGCCGCACAGGCCCTCTTCTTGCCCATGCTCGCTCGGCTCAGCTGAATTCAAGCCTGTTTCCCGACGCCGTTACTCGCTGGCCAGCCCCCTGTCTTTCCCCAGCATCCAGCTCTCGGGCTGAATCTTGCCGAGCCAGTCCAGGAGCGTGGGGATCCTGCCCAGGTCTTCGGGGACGTGCTGCTCGCCGATGAACCGCACGGGGAGAACCCTGTCGGTCGAGAGCACCGTGGTAGTCCCGAAGAACTCCTCGAGCATGACGATGCCCGCGGAATGATGCCCGAGAGCCCGGTGCCGAAAGTTCGCCATGTGGCTCTTCGAGCGGTCGAGAAAGTCGTGAAACCTGAGGTACTCCTGGGGGATGCCGCCGAACTTCTTCGCAGAGCTTTCGGCATGGTGGTACGGGTGCGCCATCAGGGCGTGAACTCCCGGGTACTGTCGTTGGTCTCGGTGTGGTTCTCCTGTTGCTCGAGCTTCACGGAGCCAGCCTCGACGTCGATCGCGACATCGCCCTGGCCACCCTCGTTGATCTCGAGGCCTGACGGCAGGAACTCGGAGAGCACGCGTTCTGGCCTGCCTTGGAAATCCTGACCCAGCGGATATGAAGGTCTACTGCCCTACGGGCAAGGAGACTTTCGATGACGACGAGACGACGGAAGAAGCACCGTCCCGAGGAGATCGTTGCGAAGCTGCGTGATGCGGAAGCGATGCTGAACGCAGGTAAGGATCTTGCGGCGGTGCTGCAGGCGTTGGAGGTCAGCGAGTCGACGTTCGATCGCTGGCGAGCCCAGTACGGCGGGATGAAGTGTGAGGAAGCCAAGAAGCTGAAGCAGCTTGAGGATGAGAACAAGCGGCTGAAGACCTTGGTGGCGGATCTGTCCCTCGACAACCAGATGCTCAAGCATCTCTCGGAGGGAAACTGGTAAGCCCTTCCCGGAAGCGAGCGGCAGTCGCGGAACTCCAGCGGGAGTTCCGCGTTTCCGAGCGAAGGGCTTGCAAGGTGGTTGGCCAGCCGCGGAGCAGTCAGCGTTTCGAGGGTAATCCCCGGACGGACGAAGCACCGCTGGTGAAGCGGATGCTTCAGCTGTCACGGGCGAAGCCGCGGTATGGGTATCGACGGATCGGATGGCTTCTTCGGAGCGAGGGCTGGCATGTTGGCTTGTCGCGTGTGTTTCGGTTGTGGCAGCGGGAAGGCCTGAAAGTGCCTGTAAAGAAGCGGATAAAGCGTCGCCTCGGCTCGATGCCCGTGGCTTTGCAGCACGGGCATTTCAGGGTCCTCGCCTGCACGTTCGCCGACACAGCCTGGCGGCATTTCCGGCACAGGCACGGCGCCAGCCATGTGCCCCGGGGGGCACGCATGCCGACGCCCACTGACAGGCTTTTGGCCGCGTAGCCGCAGGAACAACGACCAGTGACCATGAAGCCCACTGTGCGGCCCTGTCTAGATGACGCCGGACTTCACGGCCCACACGGCTGCCTGCGTCCGGTCATTCACGGCCAGTTTCCGTAGAAGGTTTTGGACGTGCTCCTTCACGGTCTCGATGCTGATCCCGAGTGACCGGCTTATTTCCTCGTTGGACAGGCCGAACGCCACGTGGGAGAGCACCTGCGATTCCCTGGGCGTCAGGCCGGAGTCGCGAGCAGCCCGGGCATCGCGTGGCTCCATCGAGGCCGAGACCGTGGCAAACAAGGCTGAGCCGCCGCGGGCCTTCCCTGCAGCGGCATGTTCCATGGCCGTGGCGAGTTCCCGACTCGACGCGTTCTCCAGAAGGAAGTTCGCAGCCCCGGCGGCTTTCGCCCTGGCCATGTAGGTTGGGTTGTCGCTGGCCGAGAGAAACACGAACTTGGTCTCCGGGACCGCCTTGGCCAGTTTCTTGACCAGTTCAAAGCTGTCGGCTCCCTGAATATCCGTGCCGATGAGCAGGACAGCCGGCTTGTGCTTCTTGGCGAGCGTCAGGGTGCTGGAGGCGTCTGTGCTCTCACCTATGATCTTCACGGAGGTGCCAGCCAGCATCGACCGTAGGCCCGCCCGGATGAGTACCTTCGGGTAGGCGACGAGGAGGGTTATTGGGGAAGGCATGGGCAGGACTTCTTTGGTGTCATTATCAGGAGGGAGCCGGGTTACTTGGCGAGCACGATGATCGCAGACCGGCCCAGGCCCTGAACTCGCCGCCAGGCCGAGACTTGGCACAGGTGCATCTTCGCATGGATGGAGATCAAGAACACGAAGCAGTCGCCCAAGGCCGGCAGGAAGCCTCGGACGGCCTCTAGCGGCGTCGGTTCGGACCACTGGCATGTCGGCACAGCAGGCAGGGCGGGTGCTTGAGCAAGCGTCGTACGATCACCCACCGAAAGAGCGCCGACGCTGTGATTGACAGGCCTGGCGTCGACGGACACCGGTTTCAGCAGCCGGGCAGTCGATGGTTTCGGAAGACCGATCGCCGCCCAATCTTCAATTATGATGACGAAGGAATCCAGCGGCTCATGCGTCGTGATGCGAGCCAGCAAAAGATTGCTGGCGTCAGCCGGCAGCACGATTCCAGGACGACGTTTCCGCCCCTGCATGTCCGTGATGGGACACTCCACGGACACGACATCCCCAACCCTAGAGGTTGTCATGGACGGCATCGTCCGGGGAGACATCCCTGAAGAACTCTTCGATGGCCAGCCGTTGCCATTCGAGGTCTTCCGAATCGCGGCCGATCAAGTGCGGAAGGTCACGATACAACCGCAGTTGTTCAGCGCGGGGGAGCAACTCCACGGCTTTCTCGATTTCCTGAAGCGTTTTCATATCCGCGCTCGCTGAGTTCTGCCCACCACCCAGAATTGCCTGGTTCGTAGGCCGGCTGCTCATGCCGCACAGGGATCGTGCACCCCACACGCCGTCAGCACTCTCGCAGGAGCGTCGGGTCATCATGAGTGGAAGGGGGCATGCACGGCAGGCAGAACTGGGCGCCGATCATGAGCCGTGGCTTTCACGGCCCCGTTTTTCTCGCTTGGGCGAGGATATCAGGTCCAGTGTGGCCCCCCGCGGCAGCAGCTTGACTGCCGCCCCCCGCTTCAGGGCCCGGGACTTGGTCGGCAGGGGCCTCCTCGTAGGCCATTTCGATCGGGAGCCTGCTGCGGGTCTACCGGGCGGCCGTGCCGGCGGCGTGGAGCCGCGATCCGGTCCCTTATGGCCTGCCCACGCGGTTCCAGTTCACGCTGAACCAAGACACCGTGTCGACCATGCGCCTTGCCTCCGGGGGCAAACCGCACTCTCCCCCACGGAGCGCCCCACAAAAAAATCCCTGATGGACCATAATGCTCTTTCCGGAGGTTCGAACCCAACCGAGCCTGTTCTGGTAGGTCCCCCATGGACGTCTTTCGGCTGCTGCTCTGTGTCGGGCTCGGACTGCTTCTGTGGAAGGCGCAGGTTCGCGGCGTTCGGCCGGTCCGGGAATTTTTCCTGTGGGGCGTGGACTACCCGTTCCAGTTCCTGATCACCGTCGTGCTCATCCTCGTGATCTGGGGTGGTCTCGGGGGATCATTCGGGCTCCAAGGGCTTTTCCTCGACGAGGATCCGCTCACCCAAGTGCTCCTGGGAGGCACGGTGATGCTGCTCTTCGCCGCGATCGTCGTGCACTATGTTGCGCTCGGCACGTCGCGCCGCGGCTGGTGGGCATCGCTGCACGGGCTCACCGGCGTGCTCCGCGGCCTGGAGGCCGTGTCCGACCCGCGGCGTCCCGTGCACTCGGCGCTTGCCAACGGGTTTCTCGAGCAACTCACCGCGACGGACATCGAGGCGATCGACATCGTCGCCCGACGTGAGGAAGCCGATCCTGGAGGGCGGCATCTCCCACGCACGGCTCTCGATCTCGAACTCCGCGACGCGATCGGGAGCACTCCCTTTCGGATGCTCGTCGCGCCGGCGATCTTCCTCGTGAAAGGAATCGGTCTCGTATTTCTCGTGGGGATCGTTCCGGTCGTTTTGCTGCCGCTCGTACATCGCGACACCCCTGCGATCTTCGAGAGGGTCCCGTGGCTCGTGGGCGTGTGCCTCGGGTACATCATCGGGCTCATGCTCTTCTGCTGGACAACCCGCTGGCTCGGCGAAGCAGCCGGCTGGAACCGGCCCGATGGCGTCGCGGACGATTCCAAAGCCCCTCAGCACGAGGCCATCCTTGCCATCCTTCGCCGGTGGGAAGCCGAACGGGGCATTGCCGCGGCAACGGCAACGCTTCCACCACAGGCCAGGCCCTCGCCTCCCCCCACCTGGCTCGTGGTACTGACGTGGTTTTTTCTCGTTCATTCAGCCGTCACTCTCCTGCTGCCGGAGTCGCTGACAGCGCATTGGATCGACTGGCCCGAGCGCAATCTTGCCATCGAGGACGCGGCCGGCGGGCCAGCGCGATCGATGCTCACCACGAATTTTCCATGGCTGCCCGCAGGCGTTCTTGCGGCCGAAGGAATCGTGGCCGTTCTGCTTGCCAGCCTGCAACGTCGGGTCGCCCATTCAGCCGTGGCTCACGCTCGCACTCCCGCCTGGCGTCACGTTCTTGCCGCAGCCATCTCCACGATGGTGCATCTGCTTCGGGCCCCATGGCTCCAGCGACTGGCAATTGTCCTCGCGGCGGCGATCGCCCTCGCCTCGCTTGGCGTGACGCTCGTTCTCCGGCCCGAGGCGACCCACTCAGCCTGGGTCGGCCTGCGTGGGTACGCCTCGCTCGGTGCCATCCTTGTCACCTGGCTTGGCATCTTCTGGCTTGCCACCCACGCGGCGATCGGCGGAGGCGCCCGCACACCACTCGAACAGCGGGCCGCCATCGTCGGCCTCGCAGGACTCACCGTCCTGCATGTGCTCGGCGCAGCTCCACTGATCATCGCGCCGCTGGCGGCCACCGGGGCCATCCTCTCCGGATCGCGAACGCTCTCGAGCCTCTGGCAAGGATCACCGCCGGCCTGGCTGCGCCCGGGCTGGGCAATCGTGCTGGCCGTCATCGCGGCAGTGTCCCTGGTTCTTGCCTCACAGTCCGATGGGATGCATGTCGCCGCCGGAGTCTGGCTCGGCCTGGCAACCATATTCCTCGGATCGACTTCCCTCGCCGACGTTGCCATCCACCAGCCGATTCTTCTCTACCCGCTCACGGTGGTGCTCGGGTATGTAGGCTTCGCGATTCCTTATGCCACACTCAGCGAGCGGTGGCTTTCCGCGCTCCCGGCAGCCGGCTCGATCGCCTGCGTGACAGCGCTGTTGGCGGCCGCCTACGCGATCCTCGCCCATGCCCGCCCCCGCAGCGCCTTCTTGACCGTCGCAGCCGTCCTCGGTGTGACGGTCCTCGTCAACGGTACGGCGCTCTTTGTCGCGCCCAACGAGTTCAAGGGCATGTTCCCCAACATGGAGGCCTACTACAGGCTGCCGGTGTACCTCGACTCGCGCGACTATTTTCGAGACACCACGCCATCAACAGCCCAGCTTCGCAATCGCGCCGTCACCGAGGATTTCGATCGCATGGCCCGGCAGGGCTTCAGCGAGCGTCTGGCCACCGTCTACTTCACCGTCCAGCCGCTCCAACGGCGCGCCGACGGCAACCATGTGGTCGTTGTCGATGTCGAAGATCCGCGGAATCGTCTGCGCGCCGTGGCGGGTGATGTGGTCGGCCTGGCAGCCGAAGAATGGTTCACGATTCGTCTTGATGGCGACGACTGCATCGCTCTCGCGGAAGAGCCGTTCTACCGACGGATCTACCGGCTCTTCGGGTACGACAGTCTCCACATGATCCGTAACGGCATCATCCGCGGCGCGAGGCGGCGGCTCGTGCGCGGCGATGACGACCGGGCGAGGCGCGGCAACGCCACGACGTACACGTTTCTCTCCGATGGTGAGGGAACGCTCGGCGAACCCGCTCCATCAGGAACACGGACCGACACCAACGTGCTCGGCCTTCGCCTCCACGGCCTCGCCGACGAGTACCGATCGCTCAAGGCCGAATACGCGCTTATCGGCATGAATTGGCGGGGGCGGGTGGCCGAGGTGCGACACGAGTCACATGCCGACATGTATCGCGTCGAGTTCACGCTCCCTGCCGGCTCCGAGCCGCTTGATGCGGCACAGCTCCGCACGATGCAGTCGTGGATGGAGCGGTGCCATCTCGACACGCTCCGCTTGACCGCGTCGGTGCCAGAGCGACTCGCGGTTGCGGGCACGCCGAGTGAGCGGCCGGGTGATTGCCTCGTTCTGGAGGACGCCCGCACCGACGCGCCGGTTCCCGTGGGTGTGTTCCTTGCCCAAAGCTACGACCACGATGCCTACGATCCCGCCTTCGAGCCATTCTGGACGACTCCCGAGGCGATCCGGCGGACAGTCGCCGCGACGCCTGCCTCCGCGCCGCTGCCAGTCATGCCGCCCGACGATGCCGGTTCCACCGCAGGCTTCACGTTTCGCCCCGCGCACGATCGTGGTCTGTTTGCGGGTCCGAAGGATGCCATCCAGCGCCTCGAAGCCGCGATCGCGAATCGGTCTGGCGAGCCTGTCACCGTCGCCCTTTACAACGCAGGCCGGCTGCGATCGGGCGATCGCCTGATCCTCACCTGGAACGGTCGCCACGGTACCGCCAGCGGTCCCGACCTCGCCCGGGCGACGGTCTGTGAGCTGGGGGCGCTGGATGTGCCGCCTCCCTTCGGCAGGCCATCAACCGCTCCTGCGAAACCACTGCCGCCCGGCGCGATGTGGGCTCGCATAAGGCCGGTGGGGCAGGCGACGGGGGGGGCAGGATCGTCCCCGCAAGAAAGCCCGAATGCAGACACCAGCACCATCGTGGTGGGTCAGTGGCAGAACCTCCAACTCCTCAACAACGCTGAGGTGCTGTTCGCCTGGAAGAATCTCGTGGGGCCACGGTGGAAGAACAGAAAGCCGAAGCTCGTGATCGTGACCGTGAGTGGCGGAGGCATTCGCGCGAGCGTGTGGACGAGCGTGGTACTCCGCAAACTCGAAGCGACGCTGGGATCCGATTTTCCGTATCACATCCGCTTGGTCACGGGCGCTTCCGGGGGCATGGTGGCGGGGTCGTATTACGTCGCGTCGCTGCGACCGCCTCCGCCCGAGGTGCTGGCCGGCGGCAGCGCATCCTTTGAAGATCTGCATGGCGTATCGATCGGCAATTTCGTCGACCGCATGGCCCTCGATCAGCTCGATGCCGTCGCCGGGCGGATGCTGTTTGCCGATCTTCCAGCAACGCTCAATCCGTTCGTCCGCCGCGGCGACCGCGGCCGCACCCTCGAGGAAACATGGATCCGCTGGACCGGCGGCGACGCGAGCCCGCTGGGCCGGCCGATCCAGTCGTATGCGGCCGACGAGCGGATCGGCTGGCGACCTTCGCTCGTCTACACGCCGATGATGGTGGAGGATGGGCGGCGCTTGCTCATCAGCAATCTCGACATGGCCTTTGCCACACGTAATGTCGGCGGCCTGTTGCTCGAACCGTCGTCCCGCAAGATCGAACGCCCCGCGATCCAGGGTGGCGATTTCGATCAGAGCATCCACGAGGAAGACGAGGTCTTTTCGCTTTCGGCCGTCGAGTGTTTCCGACTCTTTCCCCGCGCTGGCGACTTTCAGATGACGACTGCGATCCGCATGAGTGCGTCGTTTCCTTGGGTATCGCCGGCTTGCAGTCTGCCCACGCTGCCGCCGCGGCGGGTGGTCGATGCAGGCTACTACGACAACTACGGCATCAACCTGTCGGCACTATGGCTCTCGAAGATGAGTCAGTGGCTGCAGGAGAACACGTCGGGTGTGCTGGTCGTGCAGATCCGCGACAAAGTGAGTCAGGGAGCGCGCACCGAGGTCGACTTTGATCGTCTCTCGGGCGACGATTCCCTGCTCGACCGCCTGGTGTGGAACGGCGGGAGCAAGCTCCTGCAGCCTGGACTCCAGGCGCTGACGACGCCGCTCGTGGGATTGACGAACGCCCGGCAATGGACGATGGCCTTCCGCAACGACGAGCAGGTCGATCTGCAGGATCTCCTCTTCGACGAGTTGAGTGGCCAGGAGTTTTTCCGGACGGTCGTCTTTGAATGCCCAGTGGACGTGTCGCTCAATTGGCGGCTCACGGCGAGCGAAAAGGCGATCCTTGTCGGTGGTTTCGGGAGGCCGAACGCCGCTCCCGAAGGCGAGCTGGAGCGGGTGAAGGATTTTCTGACGGGCCGCGATTCGTACGAGTTTCACAAGTGGCGGCTCGAACACCGGAACCTCCCGGAGTTTCGCCGCGAGCTCAAGGCCCGGTATGACGAGCAGCTTGCGGCGCTCGGTGTCACGGCAACCGACCGGATCTCGCTCGAGGAGAGCCAAAGCCTCTACGAGAACGTATTGAAGAACCTCAAGCGCCTGGAACTGCTTGCCGATTGGTGGCATGCCGGCCGCGTCCCAGCACCGTGAGCACGGCGGACTTCCCCGCCCCGAGGAGCTGGATCGAAATCTTCCAGTCCACTCGCTGGGCTGCTCGAACAAGCGGGCATTGATCGCCGCAGCCCAGAGTCACCGCGACATCCACGTGTTGCCCGTTGAACTCGTCCAGCACCTTCGAGGCGTGCGCGGGAGGTCGTCGCTCGAGGACCGCGAACTCGGCTTCCGCGAACCAGATGATCCGGCTCGCGGAAGCCGCCGGCATCGCACTGGCGGCGGACACGACGATCCCACCAGACCGAAGTTCGCGCGAGCCTCGAATCCGCACTCCGCCGTCGGGTATCCTGGTACCGTGCGGCGGACGTTCCATGCGGCACAGCGACACCCCCGCCATGATCATGAACATGAGGGGCGGCTGCGCACGATCGACCTGGAGAACGGCTTCCGGCCCGAGGACGTCACGGCGGCTGCGAAGCAGCTCGAGTAACAGCGAGTCTCAGGCACGCCTGCGGATGCCAAGGATGTTGATGACATGAACATGCGGGTAGCTTTGCTGGAGGCTTTTTCCGGCCCCGCGGCAGTCCGTGTCGTCGAACGGCCGGTCCCCGAGCCCCGGCGTGGCGAGATCCTCGTCAAAGTGATCTGTTCCCCGGTGAACCCCTCCGACGTTCTGTATTGCTCCGGGGTATACGGTTCTCCGCCTCCCTTGCCGGTCGTTCCGGGGTTCGAGGGCTGCGGGATGGTCGTCAAGTCGGGTGGTGGCTTGATCGCCAATCGACTCGTCGGCAAACGCGTGGCCGGGGCCGTGCAATCCGGACAGGGCTTCTGGGCTGAGTATGTCATTCTAAAGGCCGTGGAAGCATTGCCCGTGCCCGCCCAAGTCAGCGATGAGTCGGCCGCGTCTGCATTCGTCAATCCGCTGACGGCGCTTTCCCTGGCCCGGCCGGTGATCAAGGGCACGCACCGGGGGATGATTCACAGTGCAGGAGCCTCCCAGTTGGGCCGGATGCTGATCCGTGTGGCGCGGCGGCACGGCTTTCCGTTGATCAACATCGTCCATCGCGCGGCTCTTGTAGCGGAGCTGAAAGCCGCGGGGGCCGCTCATGTCCTCGACAGCAGCCGGGCCGAGTTCGCGGAATCTCTCACTGCTCTGGCCCGGGATCTGCGGGCAACCTGGGCCGCAGACGCCGTCGCCGGGAGCATGACCGGCAGCCTGGCCTCGTGCATGCCGGAGGGCAGCACCATCGCGGTCTACGGCGTGCTTTCCGGAATGGAGTCGGTGGTCAATCCGGGCGATCTGATCTTCCGCGGACAGACCGTCACCGGCTACTGGCTGGCGAGGGAGTTCAAGGATCGCAGCCCGCTTGGACTCCTGCGGAGTATGCGTCTCCTGCGGAGAGCCAGCCATCTGCTCGATTCCGACTTGCAATCCACGGCACAGGCGCATGTGAAACTCGTGGACATAGCCGCGATGCTGCCGGAACTCCTCAAGTCCACGAGCAAGGGGAAGATCTATATCCGGCCGGCCGATTGATCCTTCGCCTCCGTTGGTGGCCGAAGGTTCACTTAGCCTGGCTGTAGGAATAGTTTTCGACGATCGCCGGCCTCGTCGTCGATCCACCGGACGCCCTCTTTCAGTGCCGACGACTAGGTCCATGGTCGCGGGCATGCGGCCGCCTGTCTCACATGAATTCGAAAACGGGTACGATTGAGGCATGTTCGAACATCGTTCTGAACCGCTGTTGCCGGCTGCCAGGTTTTTCTGGCGTGCCGCCGGCTTTCTGGGACTTTCGGCCGCAGTCATCGGCCTGGCTCTCGGCATCGGGGTATTGGGCTACCACTACCTCGGTGGGCTGCCTTGGATCGACGCTCTCGTGAACGCCTCGATGATCCTCGGGGGGATGGGGCCGGTCGACTTGATCACGAGTCATGCAGGCAAGCTCTTCGTTTCGGCCTACGCGCTTTTCTCAGGGCTGCTGTTCATCGGGGCCGCATCCCTCGTGATGACACCCTTCGTGCACCGCATCATGCACACAATGCACGTCGAGGACGATTGACTGACACCAAGCCGCTTGCGGTTCGGGGGAGCCTCCGGAGCATGCGTCGATCCGCGGGCGGGGATGAACGCCGTCGCGCTGGCTCCCGGAGGCGGCCATCTGCTGGTGGCCAC
>BJHK01000025.1 GCA_014192425.1 Planctomycetia bacterium
GGGGGGGGGGGGGGGCGGGGGGGGGGGGGGCGGGGGGGGGCGGGCGGGGGGGGGGGGGGGGGGGGGGGGGGGGGGCGGGGGGGGGGGGGGGGGGCGTCAAGGGGCCGCGCGATGAGAAGTGGATGAGACACACCTTCTCCGCCCCAAAAGCCGTCCGGCAAGCGGTTCGGCAGTGGCCGCGCGGGCCAGCGTGGTCAGGCCCTTGCGCAGAGCCTGGAGAAGTGGCTCGCAGCACGGCATCGCGGCGAGCGGCTTGCAGCGAACTCTGGCGAGGAATCGCTGCGTGGCCTTCTGACGAGCGTGCCTTCCGCATCTGCCCCGGTGCTACAGCGGCTCGGGCTGGGAAAAAATCGTGAGCGAAGCGGATTTCGGATCAGCAGGAAGGGCTCGATCGCATACTCGCCGCGAAAAACTGCTCCTGTCCCTCCCGTCCCCATTGTCATGGCAAGGTCTGACGCCCGCGGCCGGCCGGATGCAGACCGGGGCCGCCCCCGGCCGATGGCAGCGGTGCAGCGGAGGAGGCGGCGTGGCCCGCCGCCGGTGCGTTTCCCGGACGGTGGTGCGACCGTGGCCAGGCTCGGATTCCTCGAAGCGACGTGGCTGGCACGGTTCTCGCGTCCGGCCGGCGAGCGGGTCGTCCATCGCGCCGTCCTTCGCGCCCCGCCGCGGCGCATCCTTGAAATCGGCCTCGGCACGCTCCTGCGGACGCGGCGGGTGCTGCGGGTGGTGGGCGCGCGTCTCGACGCGACGTCGATCCACTACGTGGGCCTCGACCGGTTCGAGGGACGGCAGCCCGGCGACCCCCCGGGGGTGACGCTCAAGGAAGCGCATCGCGGGCTGCACGGGCAGGCCCGCGTCCAGCTCGTTCCGGGCAACGTCGACACCGCTCTGTCTCGCGTCTGCAATCACCTCGCTCCCTTCGACCTCGTGCTGATCTCGGCCGACACAGACGAGCGGCAGCTCGATCGCTGCTGGTTCTTCCTGCAGCGGCTGACGACCGCGACCAGCCGGATCCTCGTCGAAGAGCGGCCCGGTGCGGCCTGGGCGACGCTTTCCAAGCAGCAGCTCGACGACCGCGCGGCGCGGACCGTGATGAAGCGGGCCGGCTGAACGCCCGCGCTGCCGGCCGGCGCTGGCGACGGACGGCGTGGGGCGGTACATTGTTCGCATTCGATCTCGCTGCCCAGACGACCCACCGATGCCAACGCCGCGCACGCTCCTCGACAAGATCTGGGACGACCACGTCGTCTGCACGCCCGCCGGTGAACTGCCGATCCTGTACATCGACCGGCACCTCGTCCACGAGGTGACCAGCCCCCAGGCCTTCGAGGGCCTGCGGCTGGCGGGCCGCCGAGTCCGGCGGCCCGAGGCGACGTTCGCCACGCCGGACCACAACGTCCCCACGAGCGATCGCCGGCTGCCCGTCGCCGACCCGGTGTCGCGGCAGCAGATCGACACGCTGCGGGCCAACTGCCGGGAGTTCGGCATCCGCCTCTTCGACCTCGACGACGCCGACCAGGGGATCGTGCACGTCATCGGCCCGGAACTGGGCATCACCCAGCCCGGGATGACGATCGTCTGCGGCGACAGCCACACGGCGACCCACGGCGCCTTGGGCGCGCTGGCCTTCGGGATCGGCACCAGCGAGGTCGAGCACGTGCTGGCCACGCAGACGCTGCGCCAGGCGAAGCCGAAGTCGCTCGAGGTCCGCGTCGACGGCAGGCTGTACCCCGGCGTCACGGCCAAGGACCTCGTCCTCCATATCATCGGCCGACTGTCGACCGAGGGAGGCACCGGCCACGTCATCGAGTACACCGGCCCCTGCATCCGCAGCCTCGGCATGGAGGAGCGGATGACGGTCTGTAACATGTCGATCGAGGCCGGCGCCCGGGCCGGCATGATCGCTCCCGACGTGACGACGTTCGACTATCTCCGCGGCCGCGACCTCGTGCCGCGGGATTTCGACAGGGCCGTGGCCGCCTGGGAACGGCTGCCGACCGACCCCGGCGCCGCCTACGACCGGGTCGAGATCTACGATGCCGCGGCCGTCGTGCCCCAGGTCACGTGGGGCACGAATCCGGCCCAGGTCACGGGCGTGGACGCCGCGGTGCCCGACCCCGACTCGTTCTCCGACCCGAACGACCGTGGCAGCGCGGCGCGGGCGCTTGAGTACATGGGACTCTCCGGCGGCACGCGGATCGTCGACATCCCGCTCGACAGGGTGTTCATCGGTTCCTGCACCAACAGCCGCATTGAGGACCTGCGGGCCGCCGCCCGCGTGGTGCACGGCTACCGGGTGGCGGGGCGGGTCGCGGCGATGGTCGTGCCCGGAAGCGGCCGCGTGAAGCGGCAGGCGGAGCAGGAGGGGCTCGACCGGGTGTTTCGCGATGCTGGCTTCGACTGGCGCGAGGCGGGCTGCAGCATGTGCCTGGGGATGAACCCCGACACGCTCGCGCCGGGCCAGCGCTGCGCCTCCACGAGCAACCGCAACTTCGAGGGCCGGCAGGGGAAGGGGGGGCGGACGCACCTCGTCTCGCCGGCGATGGCGGCCGCCGCCGCGGTGGCCGGTCACTTCGTCGACATCCGCGGCTGGGAGTATCGCTGATGCGGGCCTTCGTCGAGCACACCGGCGTGGTCGCGGCGCTCGACCGGGCGAACGTCGACACCGACCAGATCATCCCCAAGCAGTTCCTCAAGCGGATCGAGCGGACCGGCTTCGGGCAGTTCCTGTTTTTCGACTGGCGGTTCGGCGCCGACGGCGCACCGAATCCCGACTTCGAGCTCAACCGGCCGGAGGCGGCCGGCGCGAGCATCCTTCTCGCCCGGCGCAACTTCGGCTGCGGCTCCAGTCGCGAGCATGCCCCATGGGCCCTCGCCGACTACGGCTTCCGCGTGGTCGTGGCCCCCACGTTCGCCGACATCTTCTTCAATAATTGCTTCCAGAACGGCATGGTTCCGGTGCGGCTCGACGAGGCCGACGTGGAGCACCTGTTCCACCGCGCCCGGGAGGCGGCCGCCCGGGGCGATCGGTACCGGCTGACCGTCGACCTGCGCAGCTGCACGATTGGCGACGACACCGGCTTCTCGCGGGCGTTTGTCGTCGATCCATTCCGCCGGCGCTGTCTGCTCGAGGGCCTCGACGACATCGGGCTCTCGCTCCGACACGCGGCGGAGATAACCGCCTGGGAAACGGCCCATGGCCTGCCCGCCGCGGCACACTGACCGCCCCCCGTGCACCGGCTGGTTCGCGGGGTGCACGGTCCTCGTCGCCCTCGTGCTGACGGGCGGCCAGGCTGCCGAACCGGCCCTGACCCCGCTCGTCGACGACGTCCCGGCCCTGACGAGCCTTGCAACGCCGGCCAATGGCCAGACCGTCTACTGCCTCGACGGCGAGTCGGCCGCGGTGATCGCCCTCGACCCGCGGGCGCCCGACAGGCGGAGGACGGCGCTCGCCGCGTCCGGCGCCGGGCCGCGGCCGCAGGCCATCGCCTGCCTCGATTCGAGCACGCTGGCGGCGCTGTGCGCGGAGGGACACGCCTGGTCGCTGCGAACATGGCGGGTCCAGCCGGACCGGGCGGCCGATCCAGCAACGCCGCTCCAGGCCGTGCCGCTGGGGACGGCGAACGAACCGACGACGACCACGCCGTGGCTCGTGGTGGGCCGCGGCCGAGAATGGCTCGCGGTCGTGGGCCTGCCCGCGCCGCTGCCCCCGGTGCTCCGCCTGCCGATCGCCGGTGCCCGCCTCGGTGCAGCGTCGGACCGCGGCTGCCCGAAACTCGCCGCCGGCACGCGGGCCGTCGCCGCCGCCGCGAGTCCAGCCGATGCGCTGGTGATCGTGACGTCGTCTGCCAAGGCTCCGGGCGACGCGGGGGGCGACATCGTCACCTACTACTCGGCAGCGGGCCGGCCGCTGCTCGCTCTCGACACCGGACTGCAGGGCGTCCGCGCGGCCGCATTCGGCCGCGACGACGGCGCCCTGTGGGTGCTGGCGGAGGCACCGGCGCCGGGACTGTGGCGGCTCGACGCCGTGTTCGCGGCCGGCCGGCAGGCGATCCGCGGCAGCCATGCCGCCCGGCTCGCGGCCGCCGCCGGCCTCGTCAGTCTCGACGATCGGACGGTCGCCGTGCTGGCCGGCCCGACCGACCGGCGGCTCGTCCGCCTCGACCTCGACACCACGGAGAACCCCGGGCCATGAGCGGGTCGCGACGCGAGAAGATCGAGGCCTTGCTGCGGGACGATCCCGACGACGTCTTCCTGCGCTACAGCCTCGCCCTCGAGCTGCTCGGCGGCGACGAGTGGCCGACGGGTCTCGACATGCTCGAGGCCCTCTCCCGGGGCACGCCCCCGTACGTGCCGGCCTTCCACATGGCCGCCAGGCACCTCGTCCAGCGCGGCCGCACCGAGGATGCCCGCCGCGCCCTCCGCGAGGGGATCGAGGCGGCCCGCGGCCAGGGAGAGTCACACGCCGCAGGCGAGATGGCTGAACTGCTGATGAGCCTCGGGGAGTTCCCCGAGGAGGCCTGAGCCGACCGCGGCCTGCCGGCCTGCCGACGGCTGGCTACAATCCGCTGCACGAAACGCGGCGGCAGCCGCCGTCACCGGGAGCCGGCCGATGAAGCTGATCATCGCGATCATCCAGCCCAACAGGCTGGAGAGCGTCAAGCAGGCGCTGTCCGAGGTCGAGGTCTTCCGGCTCACGGTCCTCGACGTCCAGGGCTTCGGCCGGCAGCGCGGGCACGCCGAGACGTACCGCGGCCACGAGATCGCCGTCAACCTGCTGCGCAAGGTACAGCTGCAGATCGCCGTCAACGACGACTTCGTGGAGCCGACGATCGCGGCGATCGTGAAGGGAGGCCGGTCGGGGCCGCAGGGGGAGATCGGCGACGGCAAGATCTTCGTGCTGCCGATGGACGAGTGCGTCCGGATCCGCACCGGCGAGCGCGGCGGCGAGGCGATCTGAACCGTTCGCGGCATTCCCGGCACGTCAGCGGCCGGGCTGGCTTTCGGCGGCCTGGCTTTCGGCAGCCCAGCGGGCCAGCTTGCGGTCGAGCGTCGACCGCTCGATCCCGAGGATCGCCGCCGCCTTCGTCTTGTTGCCGCCGACGGCCTCGAGCGTCGCGATCACATGCCGGCGTTCCAGTTCGCCGATCGTGATCGGCACGAACTTCCCCTTGCGGACGCCTCCGTCCCGGCCCGTGTCGCCGGGGGCTGAGATCGGGCTCAGGGCCACGTCATCGGGGCCGATCCACTCCTCCTGGGCCAGCACCACCGCCCGCTCGACGCAGTTCCTCAGTTCCCGGATGTTGCCCGGCCAATGGTGGGACCGCAGGGCCGCGAGCGCCTCCGGGGTAAAGCCGCGGAGCCGCCGCCCGGCCTCGGCGGCGAACCGCTCCAGGTAGTGGACGGCGATCGCCTCGATGTCCTCCGGCCGGCGCCGCAGCGGCGGAACGACGATCTCGACTACCTTGAGGCGGAAGTACAGGTCGCGCCGGAACTCGCCGGCGGAGACGGCGGCCTCCAGGTCGCGGTTGGTGGCGGCGACGACACGGACGTCGACCTGAACCCGGGTGCTTCCCCCGACCCGCTCGAACGGATGCCCCTCGAGCACGCGGAGAAACTTCGCCTGGATCGACTGGCTCATCTCGCCGATCTCGTCGAGCATCAGCGTGCCGCGGTGGGCCGACTCGAACTTCCCGATCTTCCGCTCCGTGGCCCCGGTGAACGCCCCCTTCTCGTGCCCGAACAGCTCGCTCTCGAGGAGCGTCTCCGTGAGCGCGGCGCAGTTGAGGCAGATGAAGGGGCCGGCCTTGCGGTCGCTCGCCTCGTGGAGCGCCCTGGCGATGAGCTCCTTGCCAACGCCGCTCTCCCCGCGGACGAGCACCGTGGCCTTCGTCGCGGCGACCCGCTGCACCTGGGCGACGATCCCCGCGAGCGCCGGGCTGACGACGATCATCTGCACGTCCGCGCCGAGCCTGCGCCGCAGCTGCTCGTTTTCATCCGCGGTGCGGGCGAGCCTCGTCGACAGGGCCTCGCGGGTGGAGAGGTTCTCGATCGCCAGGCCCAGCGCGTCGCAGACGGCGAGGACGAACTCCAACTCGTCCACCGTCCAGGGCGGCGCGCCGGGGGCGGCCTCGACGTGCAGCACGCCGACGGCGCGGCCGTGGGCGCGGATCGGGGCGGAGATGGTCGTGGCCGCCCGCGCGCCCGGACTTCCCGGGGCCGTCGCCAGCACGGCCTCGTTGCCGCCGAGGACGGCGGTGATCGCGCCGGCGGGCAGCGGCGGGGCCGGCCCAGGATCGGGCATGGAGGCCACCGGCACGACAGCCTCGCGGGCTGCGGCCGCGTTCTGCACGTCGGCCGCGTTCCGCGGCAGGAGCACGACGCCCCCGGCAGCGCTGACGCCCTGGACCGCGGCGTCGAGTGCCTGCCGGGCGGCCGAGGCCAGGTCGTCGGCCCGGCCGAGCCCGAACGACAGCCGGCACAGCGCAGCCGCCGCCCGGCCCACGCGCGGCACCCGTTCCGCAGACTCATGGATGTCGTCGAGAAGCCGCGAGTTCGTCCGCCGGTGGCGGATGGAGGACTGCCAGGCCTGGATGTCGCCCGGCATCTCGCCGGTGCGGTCGAAGTCGGTGCCCAGGCCGGCGTCGGCCTCCGCCGGCAGTTCACCCTCGCAGTAGCGGAGTTCGGCGAGGCCGATGGCGATCACGTCGCCCGCCGAGAGCAGGGTGGCGGAGGCGATCGGGATGCCGGCGAGCAGCGTCCCGTTGCGGCTGTCGAGGTCGCGGAGCGTCCAGCCGCCGTCGGCGTGGAAGATCTCGGCGTGCACGCGGCTGGCCCGCTCGTCCTCGATGACGATCTGGTTGCTCGGCGCGCGGCCCAGCGTGTACCGCTGCCCCGTGAAGAGCAGGGTCACCCCGGGCCTGGACCCGACGCGTTCAACGACCAGGTAGGCAGCGATGACGATCATCCCCGGAGGACCGCTGACTCCAATGAGTCTCGCGACAGAAGAGTATGGCATCCGGCGCCGACCACGGCAGGCCGAGTTCGGGGGGGGCGGAATTTTCGAAAAAAAACCGTGCCGCAGGGGACAGGCGGCCGGACGGCTTCAGAGCCGCGCGGGGCCGCGCGTACCGGATCAACGGCTTCGCCCAGGGACTGGTTCGGCAACCGTGACGTACCCGCCGGTTGCCGGCAGCGACGGTGCGCGCCGCATCGTCGGGTCACGCCCCGCGTTGCGGATGCAGCCGCGGGGTACTCCCGAGCACGAGCCGATTCACCGCGGCCAGGAACGCCTTGGCGGCCGCCTCCAGCGAGTCGGTGGAGACGCCCCGGCCGCGCTGCTGCTGCCCGGCATGCTCGAGCTCGACAGTGACCTCGGCCTGTGCGTCCTTGCCGACCGTCACCGCCTGGACGCGGAAGTCGCGGCACACGGTCGTCACGCCGGTGAGCTTCTCGATCGCCAGGAAGATGCCGTCGATCGGCCCGTCGCCGGCGCTGATCGTCACCTCCCGCGGCGCGCCGTCCTGGAGCACCCGCAGCGTCACGGTCGGCGCCGATCCCGAGGCGCTCGCCACGGCGTAGCTCTCGAACGCGAACTGCTCCGGCAGCGCCGCGAACTGCTGCTCGCAGAGGGCGGCGATGTCGCCGTCGTAGATCTCCTTCTTCCGGTCCGCCAGCCGCTTGAACCGCTCGAAGACCGTCTGCAGCTGCTCCGCGGTGAGCTTGTAGCCGAGGGCCTGGGCCCGGTCGGCGAGCGCCGCCCGGCCGCTGTGCTTGCCGAGGACGAGGTCGGTCCGCTCCAGCCCGACGTCCTCGGGCCGCATGATCTCGTAGGTCCGACGTTCCTTGAGCATCCCGTCCTGATGAATCCCCGCCTCGTGGGCGAAGGCGTTGCGGCCGACGATCGCCTTGTTGCGCGGCACCTGGATGCCGGTGATGTTCGCCACCAGCCGGCTCGTCGGCACGAGCCGCTGGGTGGCGATCCCGGTGCTGCAGCCGTAGTGGTCCTGCCGGGTGCGCAGGGCCATCACCACCTCCTCCAGCGAGCAGTTGCCGGCCCGCTCGCCAATGCCGTTGATCGTGCACTCCACCTGGCCGGCGCCCGCCTCGACGGCGGCCAGGCTGTTGGCCACGGCGAGGCCGAGGTCGTCGTGGCAGTGGACGCTGATCACGGCCCGATCGATGTTCGGCACCCGGTCGCGCAGGCTCTTGATGACGTGGTGCATCTGCAAGGGCGTGGCGTAGCCGACCGTGTCGGGAATATTGACGGTCGTGGCGCCGGCCGCGATCACCGCCTCGACGACGCGGCACAGGAAGTCGATCTCCGTCCGCGCGGCATCCTCGGGGGAAAACTCCACGTCGCCGCACAGGCCGCGGGCCCGTGTCACCCCGGCGACGGCACGGGCGAGAACCTCCTCCTCGTTCATCCGCAGCTTGAATTCGCGGTGGATCGAGCTGGTGGCGAGGAACACGTGGATTCGCGGCTGGCGGGCATGCCGCAGTGCATCCCAGGCCCGGTCGATGTCGGCGTCGTTGCACCGGGCCAGACCGCAGACCGTGGCGGCCGAGACCGCGCCGGCGATGTCGCGGACGCTTTCGAAGTCCCCCGGCGAGGCGATCGGAAACCCGGCCTCGATGATGTCGACGCCGAGCTGCACGAGCGCCTGGGCGATCTCCAGCTTCTCCGTGAGGTTCATGCTCGCGCCGGGGGACTGTTCGCCGTCCCGGAGCGTGGTGTCGAAGATGCGGATGCGGCGGGGGGTTGTCATGCGCGGCTCGACCGGGCCGGGTGGGCCGGGCGTTTGGGCGTGCGGGAAACGTCGAAACACGAACCCGCATCGTACCCGCCCGAGCCATGAACGGGAGGCCGCCGCGATGCCGGCTGCCCGGTTTTCGGGTAGACTTTGGCAAGTTTTCCCAGTCGCCCGCGGTCCGCCGGACGCCGAGATGACCATGCACGCGACGACCGAAGCGTCTGCCGCAGCGGCCGAACGGCCACGACCGGTCCCGGCCCACGCCGGGTACGGGCCGGTGTTCGATCCGGCCAGGCTGCGCCGCGGCATCAGCGGATTCGCCCTTCTGGCCGTCGGCGCCGGCCTCTGGTATTGGATCGCGACCCATCACTTCGGCGGCGGCCATGACGAGCCCGACGGCCGGCCGCGGCCGGCCGCGGGATCGAATCGGGACACGAGGCCCGGCCCGGCGGTGGTCACGCTTCCTGCGACCAGCGCGGCGGCGGGGGAGATCGAGCTCGCCACGGTCGCCGTCCGCCCCATCCGGGATCACCTCACGGTGCCGGGCCGGCTCGACTACGACGCCCGCCACAGGCTCGACTACGAGTCACCGGTGGATGGGATCGTCTCCAAGGTGTTCGTGCAGGTCAGGCAGAAGGTTTCAAAGGGTGACTCGCTCGCCGAGGTGTCGAGCCCCGACGTCGGCCTTGCCCGCGACGAGGTCCGGAAGCGGATGGACGACCGGCATATCGAAAAGAAGGGGGCGGATTGGGCGACGGCAATCGCCACCAACGTCGAGAGCCTCCTCGACGCGCTGGCCGCCAGACCCCCCCTCGACGCGATCGAGCGGCAGTTCACCGACCGCATCCTCGGTGCCTACCGGGAAAAGATCCTCGGTGCCTACTCGCGGCTCGTGTTCTCCGAAAAGGTGCATGCCGGCACCCAGCAACTGGGGCAGGGAGGCGTGCTCTCCGAGCGGATCATCGACGAGCGCCGCAGCAACCTCGAGGTCGCCGCGGCGAGTTTTCGCGCCGCCTGCGAGGAAGCCCGGTTCCTCACCCGCCAGGATCACGACCGGGCCCAGGCGTCGCTGCACCAGGCGGAGCGGCTCCTGCAGGTGTCGCGGGAAAACCTGCGGACGCTCGTCGGCAGCCGGCTGGAGGCCGACATCGAGGGAACGGGCACCTCCGACGCCGTCGCCGACCTCGAGCCCGATGCCGGCCCGGGAAAGTCCGGGGGGCTGAGCACGCTCGTGCTGCGAACCCCGTTCGACGGCCTCGTCGAAGAGATCTTCATGTCGCGCGGGGAGCGGGTGCGAAGCGGCGACCGGCTGTTCGTCGTCGCCGACACCGGGACGCTCTGGGTCCGGGCCCAGATCCACGAACGGCAATGGACGACCGTCGAGGTCACCGAGGGGCAGGAGGTGCGGGTCAACGTACCGGGCGCCGCCGACCACGACACGACCGCCCGCATCAAACACGTCGGCGCCACCGTCGAGGCCGAGTCACGGAGCGTGCCGCTGGTGGCGGAACTGGAGAACGACGACGCCCACTACAAGCCGGGCATGTTCGTGTGGGTCGATCTTCCCCAGGGGAAGCCGCGGGACGCCCTCGCCGTGCCGGCGGCGGCGGTGATGCGGCACGAGAGGCGGACGTTCGTCTTCGTGCCGGAGGCGGCGGGCCGCTACCTCCGGGTGGACATCGAGGCCGGTCAGGAGGAGGGTGGCTTCGTCGAGGTGAAACGCGGCCTCGAGGCGGGCCAGCAGGTCGTCGCCGGCGGCGCGTTCCTCCTCAAGAGCGAACTGCTGCTGGAAAAGGAAGAGCAGGCCGGCGCGGCCGGCTGACCCGCGGCGGTGTCGCCGCCGCGGGCCGCGCCCGCCCCCCGGAAACCGGACCATGCTGTCAGGCGTCATCGAGTGGTCGCTCGCCAACCGGGCGCTCGTCATCGCGCTGTTCGTGCTCCTCGCCGTGGGCGGGCTGTTCGCCGCCACGCAGATCCCCGTCGACGCCGTCCCCGACCTCGTCAACGTGCAGGTGCAGGTGGTGACCGAGGCCGGCACGCTGCCGCCGCTGGAGGTCGAGCGGACGGTCACCTATCCCGTCGAGCTCGCGGTCAGCGGCCTGCCCGCCGTCGAGGAGATCCGGAGCATCTCCCGGCTCGGCATCTCGCTGGTCACGATCGTCTTCCGGGAGGGGACCGACATCCTCCGTGCCCGGCAGCTCGTCCAGGAGCGGCTCCCGGCTGCCCAGGCCGCGATCCCGCTCCCCGACGCCGCGCCGCAACTCGGCACCCTGAGCACGGCCCTCGGCGAGATCCTCCAGTTCGAGATCCGCGGGGAGGGGCGGAGCCTGATGGACCTGCGCAGCATCCTCGAGTGGGACATCGCGCCGGCGATGCGGACCGTGCCCGGCGTCACCGACATCAACAGCCACGGCGGCTTCGCCAAGAGCTACGAGGTGCAGGTCGATCCCGACCGGATGTCGTCCCATGGCATCGCCCTCGGCGAGGTGCTCGGGGCGTTGGAGCGCAACAACGCCAGCACCGGCGGCGGCTATATCGTCAAGCATGGCGAGCAGCGGTTCATCCGCGGCGAGTCGTTGCTCAAGAGCGTGGCCGACATCGAGCAGGTCGTCGTCCGCAGCCCGCCGGGGGGCGTGCCGGTGCTCGTCCGCGACATCGGCACCGTGACCGTGGCCCCGCTCGTGCGGCAGGGGGCGGCGACCCGCGACGGCCGCGGCGAGGTGGTGACCGGGATGGTGATGATGATCCGCGGCGAGAACAGCCGGCGGGTCGTGGCCGCCGCCAAAGAGAAGCTGCGCGAGATCCGCGGCACGCTTCCGACCGGCGTCGAACTGGAGATCATCTACGACCGCAGCGACCTGATCGGCCGGACGCTCGACACGGTGCTCCACAACCTCGCCGAGGGGGG
The DNA here is from genome assembly GCA_014192425.1 of Planctomycetia bacterium. Taxonomy (NCBI): domain Bacteria; kingdom Pseudomonadati; phylum Planctomycetota; class Planctomycetia; species Planctomycetia bacterium. Next base: position 11,662 of record BJHK01000025.1, read on the forward strand.
GCTGCTCGTGATCGGCGTGCTGCTCGTGCTCCTCGGCAACATCCGGGCCGGCCTGATCGTGGCCCTGGCGATCCCGCTGTCGATGCTCTTCGCCTCCAACCTGATGTGGGCCGCGGGGATTCCGGCGAGCCTGATGAGCCTCGGGGCGATCGACTTCGGCCTCGTCGTCGACAGCTCGGTGATCATGGTGGAGAACTGCGTCCGCCGGCTGGGGCTCGCTCCGCCGGGCGCGTCGAAGCTCGACGTCGTCCGCGACGCGGCGATCGAGGTCCGCGGGCCGACGATGTTCGGCGAGCTGATCATCGCCATCGTCTACCTGCCGATCCTGTTCCTGGAGGGGACGGAGGGGAAGCTGTTTCGGCCGATGGCCCTGACGGTGCTCTTCGCCCTCGCCGGGTCGCTCGTGATCTCGCTGACGCTGATGCCGGTGCTGGCCGCCACGGTGCTCGGCCGCGAGGAGGAGCACGAGCCGCTGGTGATGCGGATCTTTCACTCCGCCTACCGGCCGCTGGCCCGGCTCGCCGTCTACCACCCGGTCGTCGTCTGCGCCTGCGCGGCGGTGCTCGTGGCCGCCAGCGTGCCGGTGGCGCTGCGGCTGGGGGCCGAGTTCATGCCCCGGCTCGACGAGGGCGACATCCTCATCGAGGTCGTCCGCCTGCCGAGCGCCACGCTGGAGGACTCGGTGCCGCTGACGACGCGGATCGAGAAGGTGCTGGGGGAGTTCCCCGAGGTCCGCACCGTGTTCTGCAAGACGGGGCGGCCGGAGATCGCCAACGACATCATGGGGGTGCAGCAGACCGACGTCTGGGTGATGCTCGAGCCGCGCGAGAAGTGGCCCGCCGCGCTGGGCCGCGACGTCCTCGTGGAGCGGATGTCGCAGGCCCTGTCGGCGGCGGTGCCCGGGGCCTCGTTCGGCTTCAGCCAGCCGATCGAGATGCGGGTCGACGAACTCGTGGCGGGGGTCAAGGCCGACGTCGCGGTGCTCGTCTACGGCGACGACATTGAGCGGCTCGGCGACATCGGCAAGCAGATCGAGGGGGTGCTGGGAGGCATCACCGGCGCCGCCGACGTTCGCGCCGACTGGCAGGCCAACGTCGCCTCGCTGCGGATCGACGCCCGGCAGGACCAGCTCGCCCGGCACGGCATCGACGGCATCGACGTGATGCGAACGGTGTCGGCCATGGGGGGCATCCAGGCGGGCGTGATCTACGAGGGGCGGCCGCGGTTTCCCCTGATGGTGAAGTTTCCGCCGACGTGGCGCGAGGATGCCGACCGCGTGCCGCAGATCCCCGTCGGCACGACCGGTGGCCGGCCGGTGCCGCTCGGCGAACTGGCCGACATCCGCACCGAGGAGAGCCCGCCCTCGATCGAGCACGAGAACTCGCGCCGCCGGACGTTCGTCTCGGCCAACGTCCGCGGCCGCGACGTGGCGAGCTTCGTCCAGGAGGCACAGCGCCGGATCGAGGCCGAGGTACGGCTGCCGGCCGGCTACACGATCGGCTGGGGGGGCGACTTCGAGAACCTGCTTTCGGCCAGCCGCCGGCTGCTGCTGATCACGCCGCTCGTCCTCGGGCTGATCGCCATGCTCCTGTACACGAGCTTCAAGTCGCTCCGGCTGGCGACGCTCATCTTCTGCGCCGTGCCGGTGGCGGCCTCGGGGGGCGTGGCGGCGCTCGCCCTGCGCGGGATGCCGTTCTCGATCGCGGCCGGCGTCGGCTTCGTGGCCCTGTTCGGTGTCGCCGTGCTCAACGGCCTCGTCTGGGTGGCCGGCGCCGAGCACGCCCGCGAGGGGGGCCTGTCGCCGCGCGAGGCGGCGGTCGCCACCGCCGACGTGCGCATCCGGCCGGTGCTGATGACCGCGCTCGTGGCCAGCCTCGGCTTCCTGCCGATGGCGCTGGCGACGAGCGCCGGCGCCGAGATCCAGCGGCCGCTGGCCACCGTCGTGATCGGCGGCATCATCACCAGCACGCTGCTCACCGCCTTCGTCGTGCCGGCGATCTATCCGTGGTTCGTGCCGCGGCACCGGCCCGAACCGCTCCTTGCCGGACACGCCCTGCGATGACCCTGCGCGACTTTCAAAACCTGATCCGCGAGATGTACCACGACAAGGATGCGGCCCGCGGCGTCGAGGGGACGTTCATGTGGCTCACCGAGGAGATCGGCGAACTCGCCACGGCGCTGCGGTCGGGAAGCCACGAGGAGCGGACGCTCGAGTTCGCCGACGTGCTCGCCTGGCTGGCGACGATCGCCAACGTCGTCGACGTCGACCTGGAGGAGGCGGTGGCCCGGAAGTACGGCGCCGGCTGCCCTGGCTGCGGACGCTTCGCCTGCACCTGCCCGGACGCCGAGAAACCATGATCGGCAGGACGGGGATCGGCATGACGGAGACTGGCAGGGTGGCCTGGGCGGCGGCGGTCGCGGTCATCGTCGCTGCGGCGGCAGCCGCTGCGGCGGAACGTCCCGCGGTCACGGTCGGCTTCGCCGGCGCCTACCGCGCCGGCGCCTGGACGCCGGTCGTGGTCAGCGGCAGTGCGGCGGGTGCACCCGAAAGGGGTGCCGGGGTGCATGTCTGGGCGCAGGATCCCGACGGGCAGTTCGTGCGGTCGCCGCCGGCCCGGATCGCGGAGCGGGCCGATGGAGCGGGCATCGCGACGGCGCGGGTCCGGTTCGGTCGGCCCGCAGGCCGGCTGCGGATCGAGTCTGGCGGCGCCGGCGGGGCAGGGGAGGAGCCGCGGTTCGTCGAGGTCGATCTGCCGCCGGCGATTCCCGCGACCGACCGGGCGCTGCTCCTGATCGGCGACCTGCCGGCGCTCGAACCGGCCCTGCAGCGGGCCTGGCAGGCGACGGTGCGGTCGGTTCCGGGCGCCGCTCTGACGCGGAGCGACGCGGCGTTGTCCGGTCCCCGGGCATGGGTCGTGCGGACCGACGGCGCCGCCGGCGCCGGTGCAGGGGACGAGCCGCGTGACTTCGACATGTTCGAGGCGATCGTTGTCTGCGGACGGTCGCTGCCGCGGGCCGCCCCGGCTCTGCTCGCCGGCATCGACGCCTGGGTACGGCGCGGCGGCCGGCTCGTCGTCGCCGCCGGAGCCTCGGCCGCGACGATCCCCCCCGACTCTCTGGCCGGGGGCTGGCTGCCCGGCGCCGTGACACGCGTGATCACGCTGCGCGGGCCGCGCGCCGTCGAGGCCTGGGTGCGGGCGGGCCGGCTTCCGGATCGCGCCGAGGCGATCCGCGTCCCGTGGTTCGCCGACCCGCAGGCTCTGCCCGGCGTCATCGAGCGCATCGACGACGAGGCCGCCGCCGGCATGCCGCTGGTCGTGCGCCGGGCGCACGGCCTCGGCACGCTCACCTGGCTGGGCCTCGACGTCGATGCGGAGCCGTTTCGCGACTGGCCAGGCAGCGCGAACCTCGTCGCCACGCTCCTCGGCGAAAGGCAGGCGACCGGCGCGGCCAGCGCCAGCGACGGCCTGCGCGGCGTGCCCGATCTGGCGGGGCAGCTGCGGGTGGCCCTGGAGCGGTCCGCGCCGGGGTCGGACCGACCGCCCGCCGCTCCGCTGCCATTCGAGCTGGCGATCGGCCTCGGCATCCTCTACGTGCTCTGCCTGTACCCGCTCGATTGGTGGCTCGTGTCGCGCGGCATGCGCAGGGCGTGGCTCGGCTGGCTGTCGCTGCCGGCGATCGTGGCCGGCTTCACGCTCCTCACCTGGGGCATCGCGGCCCGCCGGTCGGCGCCGGCGGGGGGCAGCAGGTTTGCGGCGGCGGTCACGGACATCGACGCCGCCACGGGGCTCGTGCGCGGACACTCCTGGTCGGGCATCCACGTTCCCGGCAACGGCGCCGTCGCTGTGACGCTCGAGGTCGAGCCGACGCTCGGCACCGTCCCGACCGACCGGGCGATCTCCTGGCTCGCCGACGCCGGCACCGGCCTCGGCGCGAGCGACGCGTCGACGGCCCATCCGGCGCTCACCGCGGCCGACTATTCCTACGGCGAATCGCTGGCGACGCTGGAGCGGGTGCCGATCGCGGCCGGGGCGACGCGGCTCTTCGAGGGGGAGTGGTTCGGCGCGCACCCGACTCCGGTCGTCAGCGGCACGCTCTCGGCCGACGTGCAGGGAACGTTGCGGGGCAGTTTTGCCCACCACCTGCCGTTCCCCCTCGAAGACTGCCAACTGCTGCACGGCAACTGGCTGTACGACGTCGGCCGGCTCGCCCCCGGAGCCGCCCTCGACCTCGCCACGGGGCGGGGGCCGCGGTCGCTCCAGGCCGCGGTCACGCGGCGCCGGGCCAGCACGGAGCGGGAGCAGCTCACCCCCTGGGATCCGACGGGCACGGACGTCGAGCGGATCCTCGAGGTCGCCGGCCTGTTCGCGGCGGCCGGAGGGACCGGCTACACCGGTCTCGGCCCGGGACGCCTCCGCCGTCTCGACCTCACCACGCTGGCCGGGCTCGACCGGGCGCTGCTCGTCGGCAGGGCCGCGGAGCCGGCCACGGCCTGGGACTACTCATCGGGTCGCGTCGCCCCCCGCGGCCGGTATCGTATCGTGATCCCGGTCGATCGCGCCGGTGATCCGTCACGCCCGTCTTCCTCCGCGAATGCCCAGCCATGATCGAGACGGTCGACCTGACGAAGAAGTACGGCGACTTCGTCGCCCTCGACGGGCTCGATCTGAAGCTCGCGCAGGGGGACCTGTTCGGCTTCATCGGCCCCAACGGCGCCGGCAAGACGACGACGATCCGCATCCTCTCCACGCTCCTCGCGCCGACCTGGGGCGAGGCCTACGTCTGCGGCCATTCGATCTACACCCATCCGCGCGAGGTGCGGCGGGCGATCGGCTATATGCCCGACATCTTCGGCGTCTACGACGACATGCGGGTCATCGAATACCTGGAGTTCTTCGCCGCCACCTACCGGATCGACGGGCCGGCGCGGCGCCGGGTGGCGGAGGAGTCGCTGGAGCTCGTCGACCTCGTCGCCAAGCGGGACGAGCTGGTGACGAGCCTGTCCCGCGGGATGACGCAGCGGCTCGGTCTGGCCCGCGTGCTGCTCCACGACCCGCAGGTCCTGCTCCTCGACGAGCCGGCCAGCGGCCTCGACCCGCGGGCCCGAATCGAGATGCGCGGCCTGCTCAAGCGGCTCCAGGGGCTGGGGAAGACGATCCTCGTCTCCAGCCACATCCTTCCGGAGCTCGCCGACATCTGCAATCGCGTCGGGATCATCGAATACGGCCGGCTTCTCGCCTGCGGCGACGTCCAGGAACTTCTCGCCCGGGTCCGCGGCCGGCCCACGCTGCGCATCCGCGTCAGCGGCGCGGCCGAGGCGGCGGCCCGGTCGCTGGAACGCTGTCCGGAGGCGGCCGCCGTGACGATCCGCGACGGCGAACTCGTGGTCGCGATTGCTGACGGCGTCACCGACCATGCCCCGATCGCCGCCCGGCTGGTGGCCGAGGGCCACGGGATCCTCGGGCTGCGCGAGGAGGAGGTGAACCTGGAGACGGCGTTCCTCGAACTGACCCGCGGGGCGCTCGCCCGCCCCGAGTCGCCGCCGGCCTGAGTTGCACGGGATCGGCCCGCGTGCCGTAGACTCGGCTGTCAAGCAACCGTGTTCATCCCCGTCCCCGTCAGCAGGAGTCAGGCCATGCCGACAGCGGCCCAAGTTTCGCTTCCGATCCGTTGCCTCGCGGTGCTCTGCCTCGTCGTCGGCATCGCCCTGCCGGCGGCCGGCCAGCCGGCGAAGGAGTTGCTCGCTCCGCCGGCCGGCGCGAAACCGGGTGTTGATGGTGCGGCCGCCGACATGGGCTACGCGCTCGGCTACCAGATCGGCAGCCGGATCCGGCAGGAGCAGCAGCAGATGGGGACCGCGATCGACTACGCGGCCCTGGCCCGGGGCCTCGCCGACGCGGCGCAGGGAAGCAAACCGGCGCTCAAGGATGCCGACTTCCGCCGGGCAATGCAGAGTCTGGAGGCGGAGATAGAGCGCAGCGAGCGCGCGTTCGCCGAGCGGATGCAGGCGGCGGCCCGGAAGAACCTCCTCGCGGGAAACGCCTACCTCGAGGCCAACAAGGTCAAGAAGGGGGTGGTTCTTATCCCCAGCGGCCTGCAGTACGAGGTGCTCAAGGAGGGCAACGGCCCGAAGCCGGCCCGCGACCACGTGGTCGTCGCCCACTACTCAGGGCGGCACATCGACGGCAAGGAGTTCGACGGCACCGATCCGAGCGGCGAGCCGGCGTCGTTTCCGGTGGCGGGCGTCGTGCCCGGCTGGCAGGAGGCGTTGCCGCTGATGAAGGCCGGCTCGAAGTGGCGGATCCATCTCCCGCCCGCGCTCGGCTACGGGGAGCGCGGCTCACCGCCCACGATCGAGCCGAACGAAGTGCTGGTGTTTGAAATCGAGCTGATCAAGACCGCGCCCGCCCCGGCCCCCGGCGGCCCGCGGGCTCCCTGAACGAACGGCCGGAAACCCCGCTGCACCGGTTTCGGACCACGGCAGCCGGCTGGTTTTGGGGGTGATTTCCCCGATTTTTCCCTGCCCGGCGCTCGAAGCCCACACGGCCACCTGTCAGGTAGCCCGAATATCTTGCCTAGAATCCTTGCATTACCTAACCCGCAAACTATCCTTGCGGGCAATCGACGGCTTCGTCCCCGAAAGGTTCGGGGCGGGTGCCGTTCGGAGCGAGACATTCCCGGAGATCGATCGAAATGATGGCGCTGCGTCCCTGGTTGAAGTCGGTCGGGTTCATGACGTGTGTGGCGGTCGCCGCGGCGGCCTGCACCGCCGAGGCCGGGTGGCATCACCGCCATCGTGCCGCCTACGGCTCCTCGGGCGGCTCGTCCGGCGGTAGTTCCGGCGGCTCATATGGTGGCTCGTCGGGCGGGTCGTACGGTGGTTCCTCCGGCGGCTCGTATGGCGGTTCGTCCGGCGGCTCCTCGGGCGGCTACGGCCTCTACGGGTCCTACGGCAGCTGGGGCGGACACCACGCTTACAAAAAGGCGATGCGTGCCTATCGCCACAGCCTTCACCACGGCTCCTACGGTTCCGCGGGCGGCTCGTCCGGCGGCTCGTACGGCGGCGGATCGTCGGGTGGCTCTTCCGGCGGTTCGTACGACGGCGGTTCCGCGGGCGGCTCTTCCGGTGGCTCGTACGGCGGCTACTCCGCGCCGGCCTACTCCAGCGGCTATTCCTCCGGCATGCCGATCGAGTCGTATCGCATCATCGGCGAGACGCCGTCGATGACCGGTGGCGAGGTGATTGTCGCTCCGTCGGCCACCGACTCGACCCGTTCCGAGCAGGTGCCCGCCGACGGCGGCCTGCTCGTCGTCGCGGTGCCGGCCGAAGGGACGATCTTCGTCAACGGCCAGCCGACGTCGTCGACTGGAGCCGTCCGTCGCTTCCTCTCCCGCGGCCTGGTGGCCGGGAAGCAGTATGAGTTCGTCGTTCGCATGAAGAACGGCGACGCCGAGGAGACCAAGGTCGTCTCGCTCGCCGCGGGCGAGCAGGCCAAGGTCTCGTTCGCTGCCGCTGCCGCCCCGAAGACGAGCCTCACGCTCCGCGTGCCGGCCGACGCGAAGGTCTGGCTCGCCGGCAACGCGACCGCCTCGGCGGGCGAGGTCCGGCACTTCGAGACGGCGGGCCTGAAGGCGGGCCAGTCGTGGAAGAACTACGAGATCCGCGTCGCGACCGTCGTTGACGGCCAGGAGCGGATGGTCTCGAAGGTCATCGACCTCGCCGCCGGCGACATGGTCGAACTGGCCCTCGATCCGGCCGCGCGGACCGCGGCTGCCGAGTCCACCGCCGCCCTGCGGTAGTCATCTCCGGGCAACCGGAAAACGCGATCACAACTCCCGCGCGGCCGCCGGCCGCGCGGGAGTTTCGCATTTCCGGGCAAATGCAAATGGTGCCAGCCACCAAATCTGGAGAGGATAGGCAACTGCCTTGCGCAGCTAGCCCAGATTTGGTGGCTGGCACCAAAAGCTAGCACGACCCGCATCGTTTGCCCCGCTGTGGAGCCGGCCGACGGCGGCTTCCGATGCCAGACTGATCGTGACCGCACACGCCCCTCCACACCCCGTCGCCATGTCGTCCGGCCGGCCGTCGGCCGTGGTCCGGATCGTGGTCTCGGCGTTCCTGATCGTGCACCTCCTGGCGGTCATCATCCCGCCGCTGGCCAGCCCGCCGCCCGCCAGCGAACTCGCCGGCCGAATCCGCGAGCCACTCCGACCGCTCATCGGTGCCCTGTACCTCGGCCACGGCTACCGATTCTTCGCCCCCAACCCCGGCCCCGGCCACACCATCCGCTGGACCGCCACGCTCGCCGACGGCTCGGAGCGGGAAGGACGGATTCCCGACCGCGATGCCGACCGGCCGCGACTGCTCTACCACCGCCGGTTCATGGTGGCGGAGAAGATCGCCGCGCTCGTCCCGCCGACCGACGCGCCGGAAGAGATCCGCACGCGGGCCAAAGCCGACTGGCTGCCGCTCGTGAAGGGCGTGGCCGGCCATGTCCTACGCACAACGGGCGCCGCCGAGGTCCGGCTCGAAACGATCGAGCACTTCCTTCCCGGTCCCGACGAGGTGATCGCGGGCACCGTCGAGCCCGATCTCGTCACGCCGCTGGGCCGCTATCAACTGCGGGAGACGACGCCGTGAGCAAGCGTGGGCATGTCATCGCGGCTCCGCCGGCTGTCCAACTGGCGGCGGAGCAGGGCAGGGCAGGGGAGGGCTCCTGGCTCGGCGACTGGGTGCGGGCCTGGGACCGGTTCTGGTTCACGCCCGCCGACCCGCTGCCGCTGGCCGTGATCCGCATCTGCACCGGACTGCTCCTCACCTGGTCGGCCCTCGTATGGCTTCTCGACGCCGAGGCGTTCTTCGGATCGCGGGGCTGGCTCGCGCCGGAGAACGTCGCCCGACTCAACGATCAGCCCTGGCAATGGAGTTGGTATTTTTCAGCCGAGGCAGCCGGGTCAGCCGCGTCAGCGGCCGCCATCCGTGGCCTCGCCGGCCTCGCCGTGGTGGCCGCGGTGATGCTTACCCTCGGCCTGGCCACGCGGCTGGCCGCGATCGTCTCGCTGGCGGGCCTGGTGAGCGCGGCCAACCGGGCGCCGCTCAATACCTTCGGCCTCGATGACACGCTCGGCCTGCTCCTCATCGGCCTCGTCGTCGGTCCGGCCGGAGCCTGCCTGTCGATCGACCGCATTCTGGCGAACCGGCGTGGGGTTCCCCCGGCGGCACCGTCGGTCGCCGCCGGCATCGCCCTGCGGCTGATCCAGGTACACCTCTGCGTCGTCTACCTGTTTTCCGGCTGGGGAAAGCTCTTTGGGGCGAGCTGGTGGGACGGCACCGCCATCTGGGGGGCGGCGGCCAACGTCCAGTACCGGACGCTCGACCTCACCGGGCTCGCCCGGCATCCCCTTGTGACGAACGCCCTCACGCTGGGTACGCTGTTCTGGGAGGCTGCCTACCCGGCGCTCGTCTGGCCCCGGCTCACCCGCCGGCTCTGCCTGGCGCTGGCCGTGGCGGTCCACCTGGGCATCGGCCTCGCCATGGGCATGATGGAGTTCGGTCTGGCCATGATCACGGCCAACCTCGCCTTCGTGCCGGCGGCCGTCATGCACCGGTTCCTCGATCCACTGTTTTCCCATCACCGTTCCCCAGCCATGCCCTTGCGGAGTTCACCATGATCGAAACGCTGGCCGTCGTCGGCGCCACCGGCGCCGTGGGCCGCATCATCGTCGAATCCCTCCTCGCCCGCCGCTTTCCCGCGCGACACATCAAGCTCCTCGCCTCGGAGCGGTCGGCGGGCCGGCCGATGGAGATCGGCAGCCGGCGGTTCGACGTCGAGGTGCTCAAGCCGGACTCGTTCACTGGCGTAGACATCGCCATCGGTAGTACGCCCGACGAGGTCGCGGCCGAGTTCGTGCCCTGGGCGGTGGAGCGGGGCACCGTGGTCGTGGACGAGAGCGCCTACTACCGGATGCAGCCCGACGTGCCGCTGGTGATCCCGGAGGTCAATCCCGAGGCGCTGGCGACGCACCGGGGAATCATCGCCAGCCCCAACTGCTCGACGACGCAGATGGTGATGGTGATGAAGCCGCTGCACGACGCGGCCCGCGTCCGCCGGGTGATCGTCAGCACCTACCAGGCCGTCAGCGGCGCCGGCCTCGCCGCCACGAAGGAACTCGAGGAGACGACCTCGGCCTGGCTCGGCGGCGCCGCCGCGCCACACCGGATCTTTCCCCATCCGATCGCCGCCAACTTGATCCCGCAGATCGGCTCGCCGCGGCCGGGCGGAGGCACGAGCGAGGAGCTGAAGATGGCGCTGGAGACGAAAAAAATCTTCGGTGACGAGTCGATCGGCGTCTGCGCCACCTGCGTCCGCGTGCCGGTGGCCAACGGCCACAGCGAGTCGATCCTCATCGAGACCGAGCGGAAACTCACGGCCGCCCAGGCCCGCGAACTGCTGGCGGCGATGCCGGGCGTGGTCGTCGTGGACGACCTCGACGCCAAGCGGTATCCGATGCCGCGCGACTGCAGCGGCCGCGACGAGGTGTTCGTGGGCCGGATCCGCGAGGACGCCTCGAGCCCCACGGGGATCGCGCTGTGGTGCGTGTCGGACAACCTGCGGAAGGGGGCGGCGACCAACGCGGTGCAGATCGCCGAACTGCTCGCGGCCGGCCGGCGGACGGGAGCGGCCACGGTGCGGGCATGACCCTGGCGGACGGGCCGCCGCCACTCCGGCGGATCGGCCTGCGGCTGACCTACGACGGCACCCGCTATTCAGGCTGGCAGACGCAGCCCGGCCGGACGACGGTGCAGGGGGTCGTGACCGAGGCGATCCGGACGATCTCCGGCGAGGAGGTGCTCGTCCGCGGCGCCAGCCGCACCGATGCCGGCGTCCACGCCCTCGACCAGGTCGCCGCCTTCACGACGTCGTCCGATCTTCCCGTCGACGCCTGGGTGCGGGCGCTCAATGCCCGGCTGCCCCCCGACGTGACCGTCGTCGCGGGCCGCGCGGTGGCCGCTGATTTCGACCCCGTCGCCGCGGCTGTTCGCAAGCGCTATCGCTACCGGATCCACGACGCCCCGTGGCGGCCGGTCCTGCAGCGACACCTCGTGTGGCGCTGGCGGGGCCGGCTCGACGAGCCGCTGATGCAGGCCGCGGCCGGGCAGCTCGTCGGCGAGCACGACTTCACGAGTTTTGAATCGACCCCGTCGACGCGGCTCTCGAAGGTGCGGACGATCCACTCGCTCACGGTCCGGCGGACGATGGCCGTGGACGAGTGCGGCGGTCCGGCGGACGACCGTCCCGGGGCCGAGGTCTGGATCGAAGTCGAAGGCAACGGATTTTTGTACAACATGGTGCGGATCATCGCCGGCACGCTCGTGATGGTCGGGGCGGGGCGCCGGCAGCCGGAGTGGGTCGGCGCGGCGCTCGCGGCCCGGAGCAGGCCCGCCGCCGGACCGACCGCGGCCCCGGCGGGTTTGGCACTCGTTTCGATTCACCTGGACTCACAAGCATGGCCCGGCTCCCCGAACGACTCGGCACGCTGAAACTCGTCCAGCAGCTCGGCAGCGGCCGGCACTGCCAGATCTGGGAGGCCGTCGACGAGCGGACAGGCCAGCGGGTGGCGGTGAAGGCGATCGTTCCCGACAAGGCCGACGACAAGGAGCAGCGCGGGCTGCTCAGGCACGAGCTCAAGGTCGCCAAGTCGCTCGATCATCCGACGGTGATCCGCATCGACCGGCTGGAGGAGCAGGGGGGCGTGCCGCACCTCGTCCTCGAACTGTTTCCGCATCCGAACCTGAAGCAGCAGATCGTCGCCGGCACCGACGCCCTCGCGCCGCGGTTGCAGCGAATCGTGACCGAACTCTCGCTCGCGATCGATCACCTCCACGCCCGCGGCTGGGTGCACCGTGACGTCAAGCCGGAGAACGTGCTGGCGGCGCCGGACGGGCAGGTGAAGCTGATCGATCTGGCAATCGCGGCCCCGGCCGCCGGCCTGCTCGGCCGGCTTTTCGGCGCCGGCACGCGGGCCCAGGGCTCGCCGAGCTACATGTCGCCGGAGCAGATCCGCGGCGCACCGCTCGACGCCCGCTCCGACATCTATTCCTTCGGCTGCGTCCTGTTCGAGCTCCTCGCCGGGAGGCCGCCGTTCACGGCGCCGAACACCAACGACCTGCTCAACAAGCATGTCGCCGAGACCGCGCCCTCGATCGAGAAGTTCAATCGCAACGTGACGACGAGCGCGTCGGAGTTGCTTCGCCACATGCTCGCCAAGAAGCCGGCGGCGCGGCCCCGGTCGATGAAGGCGGTGCTGCAGCGCCTGCGTTCGATCCGCCTCCTGGAGCGACTTCCGGGCTGACTGCGGCCCCCCGCGCCGGCCGTTTTCCGGTTGACGCGGGCCGCGCGGCGCGGGGACAATTCTCGGTCGTCGTCCGTCACACGAGGATCGCCCGCGAGAGAAAGCCCATGGCCGCAGGACTGCACAGGCTCCCGCTGGAAAAGCCGATCTACGAGATCGAGGACCGGATCGCGGCCCTCGAGACCGGTCCGCTCGGCGCCGGGCAGCAGGAGGAGGTCCGGCGCCTGAAACGCGAACTCGCCGACGTCCAGCGGCAGGTGTTCGCCGGCCTCGACGCCTGGCAGACGATCGAGGTTTCGCGGCATCCCGACCGGCCGAAGACGAGCGACTACCTGGAGCTGGTGTTCGACGAATTCGTCGAACTGCACGGCGACAAGTCGTTCGGCGACGACCGGGCGCTGCTGACCGGATTCGCCAAGCTCGACCAGCACAAGGTGATGGTGCTCGGCCACCAGAAGGGGAAGACGCTCGCCGAGCGGCAGGCCTGCCACTTCGGCTGCGCCCATCCCGAGGGCTACCGCAAGGCGATGGGGAAGATGCGACTGGCGGCGAAGTACGGCCTGCCGGTGATCTGCCTGATCGACACGCCGGGCGCCTATCCGGGCGTCGGCGCGGAGGAGCGCGGGCAGGCGCAGGTCATTGCCGAGAGCATGTTCCTCATGGCCACGCTGCCGGTGCCGATCGTCTGCGTGGTGATCGGGGAAGGGGGGTCGGGCGGGGCGCTGGGCATCGGCGTCGGTGACCGGGTGGCGGTCCTGGAAAATGCCTACTACAGCGTGATCAGCCCGGAGGGCTGCGCCGGCATCCTCTGGAAGAGCGTCGAGTTCAAGGCTGACGCAGCCCGGGCGCTGCGGATCCGGTCGCGGGACCTCAAGGAGTTCGGCGTCATCGACGCGGTGATCGAGGAGCCGGCCGGCGGTGCCCATCGGCATCCGCGGCAGATGGCGGCCCGGCTCAAGACGTATCTCGTCCGCTCGCTCCGAGAACTCGTGTCCCAGCCGCGCGACGCGCTGGTGGCGGCCCGCTACGAGAAGTTCCGCGCCATGGGGAAGTTCCTCGAGCCCGAGGCGGCGGACGCCTGAAGCCGCGGTCGGGACGCTCGCTCGACGCGGCCACCCGAGCGAGAAGATCGTCTTACCATGAAAACCACGTTGTCGAGCAAAGGGCAGATCGTGCGCCCGTCGGCAGTGCGCCGGAAACTGGGTCTCGTCATCGGTGCGACGCTCGACGTCGCCCTGGAAGCGGGTCGCATCGTCCTCGAGCCGGTCGGCGAGCGGCCGCGACCGCCCAAACTTGGAACCGACCGGAGCACCGGCCTGCCGGTGCTCGAATCCGCAACTCGCGGTCCGCGGCTCACATCGGACCAGGTCAAGGAACGTGCTGGCGGACGTTCCGTTGCGTCGAACTCGGCAGCCTGCCGCCGCACAAGCGGGGGGGAGGGGGGCCGGGTCAGCCGGCCGCGACGGCCGCGCGAAACTCCCTGATCAGGGCGGTCTCGCCCAGATCGAACCGGCGGGCCACAAAGGCGTCGATCATCGCGGCCGACAGGCCGGGGAGCCCGATGCTCGACGCGATCGGCTCGTAGCCGTCGCCGGCCCGGGCCAGCATCGTGAGCCCGGTGCCGTCGTGCCGCCAGACCTCGGGCACGCCCATCGCCGCGAAGAGCTTCAGCTTGGCGATCGCCGAGGAGGTGATCTCCACCTCGATCACGAGGTCGGGGGGCGGATCGAGGAGCAGATCGACTTCGTCCTTGGGCCGAATCTCGTCGGCATGGGCGATGTAGTACGACTCGTCCGGCTCGAAGGCACGATCGAGGTCGCTCCGCTTGAACGTCGTCGACGCGCAACTCAGGATCTCGATGCTACGGACCTCGGAAAACGTCTCGACCATCCGGCCGATCAGGCAGCCGAGTTGTTCGTGCTGGCGACGGGGGGTCATGAGTTCGAGCATTCCACGGTCGTAGGTCATCCGGGGCACGCTTCCGCTGCGGCCCTCGACGAGTTCCAGAAATGTCTCCCAGCGGACGTTGTCGAGCACGGTGCGGGTTTCGGCGGGCGCGAGCAGCGGCATCAGGCACCTCGGCGTGGAAAGGGAGAGTCCTGCACGAGACACTGAACAGAATAACAGTCATTCCGCCGGCGTCAAGGTGGGCTCGACCGGGCTCGGCAAGGAGACTTTTCCCCAATGCGTACCGGCTCCGATCTCGACACCGACCGCGGCACGGGCGCTCAGGCCAACGCATCTTGATCGTGGCCATCGATGGGTATGCCTTCGTGGTTCCATTCGTGGCCGACGGCGACATGCTGTTCATGAAGACGATCATCCCGAGCAGGACGATGACGAAACGTCTCTTGGGAGACAGGCGGTGAACACACTCGATCGTGAGGAAGCCTGGCTGTGGAGGAAGAAATTCCCTACCACACTCTCATTTCGAGCATCTTGCACAAGTCCATTGCCGGCCGGCTGATCGAGCGTCCGCGGCCATCGTCGGCGTGACCGCCCGGTATTTCAAGAAAGCCACCGCCCCGCTGACCAGCCATCCGCCGCAGCGCCTCGCCGAGCAGTTCGTGTGCCGGCGTGACCACGAGATACGCCGCGATCGAGACGATCGCCAGGGCCCGCAGCGAGTGGTCCGTTGACCACAGCCACCAGGCCGCTCCGATCGCCACCCAGGCGGGAACGAGCAGGGGCAGGGCGGCGCGGTGGACGTTCACGAGCCCGCGGCCAAGGGCGGCCCACGAGCAGGGCCGGCGGCCGGTCAGCGACTCCACGAGCGGCTCCATCTGCCGCCAGCCGTGCCAGACCAGGAAATACAGGCCGACGGCAAACAGCGGATCGGTGAACCAGCCCAGGCTCACGATCACGGCCAGGTCGGCGAGCAGCTTCAGCCCAGCCCGCCGGCTGCCGGGCCGCCGCGTGGCCAGCACTGCCTCGGCCACTGCAGCCGCCACGCTCACGGCGACCAGGCCCAGTCCGGTCGCGCGGACGGTCGCAGGCGGAAACAGATCGGCCGCCGCCCCGCGGCCGACGGCCAAGGCGGCCAGGTCTGCAGCGACGGCGGCGGTCGCCTCCGGCCAGGCGGCGAGGGGCACGGCCACTGCGAGACATCCGCGCAGCAGCGCCGCACCGGGTCCGCCGCGGATGGCCGAATCGACGCTCTCGGTGTCGAGGTGTGCCGCCCCGAAGTGCCAGCAACTAAAGCCCGTGAAGGCCACGATCATGGTCAACGGTGCAGAGACGAAACCCGCCAGCACCGCGGCCATGGCCGCCCCGTATGCCAGCCACACGATCGCCAGCGGCCAGCCCTGCCAGGCTCGATGGCTGACGGCGAAGTCGGCGCCGCCGTGCGGCAGTCCGATGAAGCAAAGGGCGACGACCCAGGGCAAGGGGCCAACCGCCGCCGACCACGCTCCGCCACCGAGAGCACCCGCCAGGGCGGCGGCCGCCATCAGGGCCAGCGGCAGGCGGCGGAAGGCGACCTCTCGAAACCGCTCTGCAGCACCCCCACCGTCCCTCGTCTCCCCGTGCACGGCCCACCTCCTATCCGCATAACGCCCGTCCGCCGGCATCCCGGCGGACGGGCCATGCAGGTCGCCGGGAGTCAGGCGGCGGAACGGCCGCGATGACTCATCGCCTTGATGCCGTGGTACGCCACGAGACCGAAGCCAACCTTGTTGATGACGTCGGCCACGTTGTAGATGATCTCGCGATACTCACCGGCGCCGGCCCGGGCCATCAGGAAGCCGATCGGGTAGATCGCCCAGCCGATGAGCACGAACAGTCGCATCGTGCCCAATGCCTTCGCCAGCGGCGGCGGAGCGTCCGCGATCGCCTGGCCCAGCGACACGAACAGCACGCCGACGATCAGCAGCTCGAACGCGCAGGACACGAGGAAGAACGTCCACCAACGCTGGGAATCGACCACGGAAGTCTCGGCGATGAACGCCGTGACGATCATCGCCACGTCGAGGACCACGAGTTGCCAGAAGAACTTGGCCCCCCGATCCCCGAGCCGAAGCAGCAGCGGAAACTTCAGCAGCAACAGCGGCGTGGTAAACAGCCAGTCGATGTACCGCAGGGCGGTCGGGAAACCCTGCCCAGACTGATACACGCCGGTCATCTTGTAATAGTGGAAGCAGGCGATCCCGCAGACCAGCCCCGCTACCACCATGGTGCTGCGATATTCGGGCGCTACGTCGTCGCGGAGCAGGAAGAAATAGAGCGCCCCCGCCCCCATGGCGACGGTGCCGGCGAAGAACAGATACAGCGTCAGGGTCTGGAGCAGCGTGCCTCCGGCCTGGGCCTGCAAAAAATCCATCGAAACGCCGGCGGCATCGGCCGCGGCAAACAAGCAGGAAGTCATGAGTTCCTCCCAGAAAAGAAGCCCCCGCCGACACGACGGGTGGCACATCGGATGTGAAATTCCCTGTTCAGAGAACCGCGTCCACTGCCTGCCCCTAACGTGAAATGTTACGCCCGCCAGCGATTCCGATCTCGGCGGAGCCGACGAACTGCCCGCGAACCAAACGGTCGCGACGCTTCCGACACCTGGCAGCCGCCCCGTCAGTCACGCAGTTCCGTGTACTTCCGGCTCCTCGGCCACGCCGGCCAGTTTCGCCGCGTCGGCCATGTCGACCTCGACCTCGGCGTCGGTCTTCCGGAAAACCAGCCCCCTGCCCAACGTCCGATAATGTCTCTTATGTCCGGAAAGGACCCTTGTTTTCCAGCGTTTTTTGCATGTCGAGCCCTGTCCCCTTCGGACCTGTCCGCCTCGGACCGCCGGCCGTCATCGTCTGCTGTCAGCGAATCGGAAGCGGGCTCTGCGGACCGACCGGGAAGCGAGCCGGCGGCTGTGGCGGCGCGGGCTGCTGCACCGGCTGCTGCGGTGCCTGAAATCGCTGGGCAGCGGCAGGCCACGACTGCTGCTGAGGGAAGGCCGGCGGCGCGGCCGTGGATGCCGGATACGGCGGAGCCGCCGGCTGCGACCAAGCGGCCCGGCTAGCGGGCTGGGTGGCGGGCTGCCCTGCCGCCTGCCGCGTCCCCTGCCCCGTAGCCTCGGTACCCGTCCACGCCGCCGCCGACGTCACGGCGTCGAAGAACGACCGTGCCGGCGTCGTTCCACCGGTCGGCTGCGTCGTCGCCAGGCCCGGCCCGCCGGGCTGGGCGAGCTGCTCGCGGAATTGCCGGACGAATGGATCGACGGCCTCGATGACCTCACGGGGCAGATACTGGTCGGCCCGCACGATCAGCTCGGCGACGAGCCGGCCGCTCCGGCTGGCGACGATCTGACCGCGGTACCCCGGGGCCAGGGTGATGGCGAAGAACGTGACGACCACGCAGAGCAGCACGCCCTTGGCCAGCCCCAGCAGAAGGCCGAGCTGGTGATCGAAGGCCGAGAGGTGAATGGCGTCGATGAAGCCGGCGACGATCCGGAACAGCAGCCAGACCGCCAGCGACGTCGCCAGGTACAGCGCGAGCATCGCGATCAACTTGTTCCACGGCGCCTGCTGGCCGAAGAACGGGGCGAGCGGCCCACCGAAGCGGATCGCCACCCAGCTGCTGGCGGCGATGCCGGCGATCCAGGCCAGTTGCCAGACGATCCCCTTGAAGTAGCCGAGCACGGCGGCGGCCGCGAGCAGGCCGATCATCACCAGGTCATATCCTTCGATCGCCATCGACGTGCTCCGAAAGCCCGCGCGGTCCCGACCCGGCAGACCGCAATCCGGCCGTCGGGGCCGGGAGTCTAGGGACGCGGCCGTCGTCGGCCGAAGACCAAATCACGGACGGCGGAATCGACGCACGCGACGCCGCTGCCAGAAACAACTCGGCCGACGCATCTTCGCCAGCCGCCACACATTGCCCATCCTTCTCAAAGCACGCCATCGGCAGCAGCGGACCACCGGCCCGGGGTAGCGATTCCCCAACCCGCGAACTCCACCGCAGCACCTGTCAAAGCCGGGGGCGGGCAGGGGGTATCCGCTGTCGGCAGCACCGGCAACTGACGATACAGAACCGGTGTGCGCCGCTGCCGCGATCGTCGGCGCGGCGGATACGCGCCGCGCCCGATCCGGGAGCGACGGTCTCCGTGGGGGTGTTTTCGCCGTGCCCGGCTTCCAAGTGCACATCACCGGCTCGACCGTCATCGGCGCCGGCTATGGATTGGCAGCCTGGTACTGGGGCGGGATGCCTCCGATGACCTGTGTCCTGGCGGGCGGCCTGTGCTCGGTGTCGGGCATGCTGCCCGACCTCGACAGCGGACCGGGCATCCCGCTCAAGGAAAGCGTCGCCTTCGGCGCCGCCGTCGTCCCGATGATGATGATCCACCGCTTCCACCAGTGGAACCTGCCACTGGAGGCGATGATCATCGCCGGTGCGGCGCTGTACCTGGCGATCCGCTTCGGCGTCACGTGGCTGCTCAAGAACCATGCCCACCACCGGGGCATGTTCCACAGCCTCCCGGCGGCGGCCATCGCCGGCCAGGCCGCGTTCCTCGCCTTCTGGGCCGAGGATCCGCTGAAGCGCTACTTCGTTGCCAGCGCCGTGGTGCTCGGCTTCCTCTCGCACCTCGTGCTCGACGAGATCTGGAGCGTGAAGTTGGGGATGTTCGGACCGAAGTTCAAGAAGTCGTTCGGCACGGCCCTCAAGTTCTACGGCCCCGTCGTCTGGCCGAACCTGCTCACCTGGGGCATGGCGGCGGTCCTCGGCGGCATTGCTGCCAGCGACGCCGCCTGGACCGAGGGGCAGGCGGCGTACCTGCAGCGGATGCGGCACGCGCAGGGCACCTTTAACCAGCAATTCGACCAGGTTCGCACCGCCCTGCCGAATCTGCCCTCGTATCCCTCTCAATACCAGCAGCAGTACCGGTACCCGAACCAGCCGACACCGGGCGGCTATCAGAACTACCCGCAACCGCAGTATCGCCGCTAGCTGTCCGTGGAAAAAGCCGCCCATGGCCGCTTTTTCCACGTGGTCGACCCAGGAAACGCCGAGGGTTTCCTGGGTCGACGGTCACCGCAGCGTGCGGCGGCAGATTTGTTCCACAGCCTGGTAGGCCAAAGCGGGGTCGATTTTCCGGTCGGGAGGCGGCTTGCGAACCGGCCGCGGCCCGCCGATCATGGGTCTTTTCATCCGTCCCGCGGACCCGATTCATGCCACCATCGCCGGCCGCCAGCGCGGGTTTTCAGGGCCTCGCGGGCCTCGCGATGTACCTCGCGATCATCGCCACCGCCGCGTTTGCCGGCGGTTCGTCGGTGGCCTTTCTGGCGCTCACGCACCGGACGATGCAGGTTCTCCTCTCGTTCACCGGCGGCGTCCTCCTCGGCGTCGGCCTCCTCCACCTGCTGCCCCACGCCATCCTCGAGTTTCGCGGCGACGTCCAGGCGACGATGCTCTGGGTCGTGGCCGGGTTCTTCCTGATGTTCCTCCTCGAGCGGGCCTTCCACGGCCACGCCCACCACACGGCCGACGGCGGGCCCGAGCAGCACCCGCACACGCATGGCGAATCCTGTGGTCACGCCCATCGGCACGGCCGGCAGGCCAGCCCCTGGAGCTGGTGCGGCGCCTTCGCCGGCCTCGCCCTGCACAGCCTCGCCGACGGAGCGGCGCTGGCGGCCTCGGTCGGAAGCGACGCCGCCCACGGCGGTGGCCTGCTCTCCGGCGCGGCGACGTTCCTCGCGATTCTCCTCCACAAGCCGTTCGACTCGGGCATCATCGCCACACTGATGATCGAGGCGGGCGCGTCGGCACGGCTGCGTCGGATCGTGATCGCGGCCTATGCGACCGTCGTGCCGCTCGGCGCCGTTGCCTTCCTCGCCAGCCTGCATGTCGCCGGCCCCCAGCAGTCGGCGATCGTCGGGCCGGCGATGGCGATGGCCGCAGGCGCCTTCATCTGCATCGCCGCGGCCGACCTGCTGCCGGAGGTCCAGTTCCACAGCCACGACGCGGTCCTGCTCACCACGTCGCTGGCCCTCGGCCTGGCCACGGCCTGGGGGATCACGGCCCTGGAGCGGGCCTCGCACGCCCACCACGCGCATGCGGGCCGCGCCGCGGTCCACGGTCACTGAGCCGCCACGTCGAGCCCGCGCCGCAGCCGCTCCGCGCGGACCTCGTTCATGACATCGTCGATCAGCGCCTGCTGACGGCGGATTCGCGGCACCTGGGCCTGGAAGCACCAGGCGATCAGGCCGCCGATACCGATCCCACCGAGGAGATGCGGCGTCACCCAGCCGCGGGTTCCGGGCCGGCCGGAGGCGGGATCGGCCGCCCCGCCGAGGGCGACGATCGCCACCACGCCCAGCATCCCGGCCAGCGCGAAGGGAAACGCTCCGCGCTTGAGCCGGCGGCCGCGTTCCACGAGGCCCGCATCGAGCCCGTAGGCCTCGACCACCTCGCGGACCCAGCGGCCCGTGCCGATGAAATAGGTGACCACCATGCTGTTGACGAGCACGATGACGAGCGCGGCGAGCACCCCCGACAGCCGGTGCACCGTGCCCCAGCGCAGGACGCCGGGGTCGGTCTGGTCGTGCAGGTCGCCGATCCACAGGCCGAGCCCCGCGGTCGCCGCGAGGAGCGCGACGGCGAAGATCGCCGCCCGGGAAAAGAACGCCGTCATCGCCTGCTGCCCGCCTTCCTGGGGAAACCACCGGCCCCGCCGGCCGCCGTGCCGCCGACCGCTGCACCGGCAGCCGAATCGCTATAGAGTTTAGTCGCTCGCACCTCCGGCAGCAGACCCCCCGATGACCGCCACCCATTCACACCCACCGGGAGCCGACCCGCCGACGGTCCTCGTCACCTGCGGCGACCCGGCCGGCATCGGGCCGGAGATCGTGGCCCTGGCATGGGCGGCGACACCCCTCCATGGCGAGGCGCGGCTGCGGGTCGTCGCCGATGCCGCCCAACTCGCCGCCGTGCTCGCCGCCCGCCCCGCCCTCCCCCGGCTGCGCCTGACCGTCGTGCCCGGCGACGATCGCCGGGCATCGACCGCCTCCGAGCTGCTCGTGATCGATTCCGCCGCGACGCCGCACGCGGACGCCACGATCCCCGTCGGCGTGGTCTCCGCGGCGGGAGGCCGGGCCGCCGCCGGCGCCGTCGAGGCCGCCTTCCGGCTCGTGCGCGACGGCGCCGGGCAGGCGATCGTCACCGGCCCGCTCCACAAGGAGTCGCTCCACGCGGCCGGCTACGACGTGCCCGGCCACACCGAGCTGCTCGCCCGGCTCTGCGGCCTGCCCGACGAGGCGGCGTCGATGATGCTCTGGCTGCCGGCCACGGAGCCGGGGCGGACCGGCCTCGGCGTCGTTCATGTCACGCTTCACGAGCCGCTGCGCACGGCCGTCGCCCGGCTCTCGACGGCGGGCATCGTCGCCGCGGGCCGCCGGCTCGCCGACATGCTCGGCGCGATCCTCGGTCGGTCGCCACGCCTCGCCGTCGCGGCCCTCAATCCCCATGGCGGCGAGGGGGGATTGTTCGGCGACGAGGAAGCGCGGCTCATCGCCCCGGCCGTTCGGCAGCTCGCCGGCGCCGGACTGGACGTCACCGGTCCTCTCCCCGCCGACACGCTCTTCCTGCGGGCGTCACGCGGCGCGTTCGACGGCGTCGTGGCGCTGTACCACGACCAGGGGCACATCCCCGTGAAGCTCCTCGGCATGCACCGGGCGGTCAACGTGACACTCGGGCTTCCCGTGGTGCGGACGAGCGTGGCCCACGGCACGGCCTTCGATATCGTCGGCCGTGGAGCCGCCGATCCGGCGAGCATGCTCGCGGCCCTCGACGTCGCGCGGCGGCTCGTCGCGGGGGGCTGGCCGGCCGATGTCAGGGCCGCATCGGCCCCATCCCCGCCACGTAGCCATCGGTGACGTCGCTCATGCCGATCTGTGG
Source organism: Planctomycetia bacterium (assembly GCA_014192425.1). Taxonomy (NCBI): domain Bacteria; kingdom Pseudomonadati; phylum Planctomycetota; class Planctomycetia; species Planctomycetia bacterium. The sequence goes on from BJHK01000025.1 coordinate 33,889, forward strand.
AGCGGGCCGGTAGATGAAGGCGGAGGCATCGACGGGCTCTCCCGGCCTGATGTCGAAGAGGTCGAGGACGGCGATCGGTTCCGGAGGCCGTGGATCCACCGGTCGCGGGCCGGGAATCGCCAGGTACTCGATCCGCCGGGGGAGCAGGTCGCTGCGCGTGATCGTGAACCGGACGCTCCACGGCATGCCGTCGGGCATTTCCGCCGGCAGGACGCCCTCGGCCCGGCGGGTCGCCTCCTGCAGCGAAGGCACGAGCACGGCCAGGGATGCCTGATGCCAGCGACCTTCGACGATCCACACCGGCTGGCCGTCGACCTCGGCCGCGGTCGCGGCCTGGAAGCGGAACCACTGTCGCATGAGCCACAACGACCGCTGCAGGCCGCCGAGGTGGGGGGAGATGGAGTTCTCCCCCAGCGGCCCGAACTGGGCGAGCCGCTCCCTGACCCGGCGCACGTCCGTCCGCTCAAGCCTTGGCGGGCTGGCGCCGAGCCGCCGGTAGGACCAGGCGGTGACACCGTCGCTGACCTCGACGGTCTCGAACGTCTCCGTGTCGGCATTGAGCAGCGACTCGAGGCGGTAGCGCTGCTCTTCGCCGATTCCCGACTGGACGTACAGGCCGCTGCCCACGAGCACCCGGCTGCCGATCCGCGTCTTCTGCCGAAACCTGATCTGGACCGACGGCAGGCGGTCGACCGCGACCAGCGCTCCGGCGAGGATCCGCTCCGCCTGGGCTGCGGGCGACTCCGGCTCCGCATCGGCCGGAACAGCGCCGCCCGCGCCGCGGGCATAGACGCTCGTCGCAGCCGGTTCGCCCCGCGCGGCAGGCGGGGCGGAAGCGGCCGTCCACGGGGCAGCCGCGAGCACGACGGCGACCCGTCGCAAAAAGCCGGGCGATCTGGCGAACCTGGAGACTCTCACGACTGAGTGGACTTTGTGGATTTTGCCAAAGAATCGGGCCCGCAGGCGTCGAAGAACCTTCCGTGCGGACCGCGACCTTCGCGGGGATCCCGACCACCTGCACGACAGCGAGTGTAGGGAATCGGGTCCTGCCGGCCCATGCCGGAATCGGTGCCTCGGCGGCTCCGCACGCTGGCTTTGCATGTTTTCCGGCCTGGAGGTGCTGCGATGTTGAACCGACGCCTGCATGGGTTCGTCGGCATGTCCCTGGCGGCGACGCTGACGGGGTGCCACCTGCCCGCCAACTCTCCCTTCACCGGGCTGGCCCAGTTGCGGCCGATCGCCACGCCAAAGACCAACGTCCTGCCCCCCGCCGCGATGCTCCATCATCCCGGCCCGGGAGTGGAAGGCCCCGGCCCGGGCATCATCCGCCCGGCCTCCTACGAGGCGGCCATGGAGGCGGCGGGCGCGGGAATGGCCGGCCCCGGCGGCCTGCCGGCCATGGCCCCGACCTCGCAGATCGGCTTCATCGGTCCCGACGGCATGCAGGTCCGCTGGGACGTGTCGGCGATGGGGGGCTTCGATTCGGCAGCCCTCGTCGCGCCGGGACGCTACGACTTCCCGCAGGGAGCGATCTATCGGCTCAAGCTCACCAACATCACCGGCCGCGAGGGGATCGAGCTCTATCCGTCGTTGGAGGTGGCGCCGGTGACGCCGCGGACGGCCGCCTACCTCGCCCACAACGCGATCCCATTCCAGATCACCGAGGAGGATCTGGACCAGGTGACGAGCGGCAACTTCGTCACCAAGGTCGTCTACCTTCCCGACCCGGACTACCAGGAACTCGCGGTGGCGGGCGTGGAGACGCTCGTCAGCACGCGGCTCGATCCCGGCTGTGATCCGGTGGTCGAAGCCGACCGGCGCGGCTCGATCCTCGCCGTCATTCGCATCGGCAACAAGGACCTCGAGGCGCCCGGCGCGGCTGGTGCGGCCGGCGTCGCGGGTGGTCCACTGGCAGCCGGCGGACCGGGAGGCGCGGGTGCCTGCGGCATCGCCGGACCGCTCGGCCTGCCCTGCGGCGGCGACTCGTCGCAGCTTCCGCCAGCATTCGTGGCCGGCATGACCGCGCCCCAGTACGGCATGCCGATCACCGGCACGCCGATCGGGCTCCCCGGTCCGGCCCACATACCGCTCGGCGTGCCCGCCGGCCTGCAGCGGCACACGATCACCAACCACACGAAGATGCACATTCCGCCACCGTCCCGGGAGATGTCCCTCCACGTCCAGGAGCATCCCGGCCTGAGCTATCCCAAGCCCGCCCGCCACGCCTATGTCGCCGAACGGCACGACGTGCCGAACATCCGGCTCGGCCAGCCGCGGGCGGACAGGACCCGGTTCATGGACAACGGCGGGCCCGACCCCGACGCCCTCGGCCCGGGCCGGATCATCCCCGGCGCGCCCTGCCCGCCCGAGCCGCTGGAGTGAGCCGGACGATCCGGACCATCATGCACCCATCATCGTCGATCCGCAGTCCGCGGTGCGTGCCGCGGGAACGGAGCGAGAACAACACCCGAGAACCTTTCCGGACAGGGACCGCGCTGTGGGTCCCCCGCTGGATGCCGGCGACCGCTGCGCTCGTCCTCGGAGCCGTCCTGGGCATTTCCCAGGCGGCCGCTGAAGCGAACGCGGCGGACCCATTCGCCGACAGAACCCCACCGGGAGCGATTGGCGCCCAGCGGCGGCCCCAGCCCGGTCCCCGTCCGGAAACGGAACTCCCCGCCGCGGTGCAACCGACGGCGATCCACGGGCCGGCTGGCCTGCGAATCGCCGTCGAGACGGCCGATGGCTGGTCGCCCTTGCAGTCCGGCCCGCTCCGCATGGGTCTCGTCGTCGGCCAGGCCTATCGGCTGAAGATCGCCGGCATCCCCGGCCGCGAAGGGGAGGAACTGTTTCCCACGGTTCGGATTCTCGCCCGGCTGGCGACGCCCCCGGGCATGGCTTGGCGGTTTCCCGTCGAGGTCGTGATTGACGCCGATGATATCCGCATCGCCCTCGATGGGGCGCACGTGCGGCGCGTGGTGTACCTGGCCTGCGACTCGTCCCGGCCCGACGTCGTGGCCGCGAAGTGGTTCGACGTCCGCCCGGGGAACGACGCCCTCGACGTGGCCCGCACGCTCGGCGAACCGGTCGCCGAGCTCGTCATCGGCAACCGCCATCCGGCATCCAACCCATGATCGAAGCGACGTCGGCCGACCGGCACGGTCTCCGCTGGATTCGCATCCTGGCGATCGCCGTCGGCGCCCTCGTGCTCGCGTCGTGCCGGTCGCTGGCGCCGACCGCGAACCTGGCGATGGATGCGGTCGTCGCTGCACCCGCGACCTCAGCGACTCCCGCGCTCGACGCGTCCGCACCACGTGCCGCGCAGCCGGCCGCCGGCCGCGTCGTCGCCGCGACGCCGGCAGAGGGCCTGGCCTTGCTCGCACCGGCCGTGCAGCGGACCGCGCTCGAGACCCCCTGCCCTCCCCTGCCCCGGCTCGGCTCCGACTCCTGCCCGGTCGGCGCGGGACCGTGCGGCGCGGCGACCTGCGGATCGGATGCCTGTCCCATACCCGGGTTCGTCCCCGTCGCAGGCCCGTGCCTCGTCTGTGACGGCGGCGATGCCGGCGCACCGGCGCGGCCGCGCGGCGTCGACGGCATCGGCAACCTGACCGCCGGCGACACGGTGGCCCGCTTCCGCGCCGCCGACGACGGCCCCGAGGCCGACGAGGTCCGCCTCGTGGCGTCGAACTGTACCTGCGTCTTCGCGCCCCGCTTCGGCGCCGTTCGCGAGGTCGTGCGTCCCTTCGAGGATGCGGCGCCCCAGGGACCGCGTGGCATCGCGCTCGACACCCACGTCGGCCAGGAGACGCGGCTCCAGCCCGTCGCCCGGAACACGCAGAACCTCGGACCGGAGTCGGCCCGTAAGGCGCTGCTCGGGATCGCCGTCGCCGAGCGGCTTGGTCCGCTGGCAGTGGACCAGGGGGCCGGCCCGCACGAGGATCGGAACGCGGCCGGACCGGCCGTGCGGCAGCAGGCCGACCAGCCCGGCTTCGGCCGCTCCAGCCAGCCGCCGCTCACGCAGATCGGCTTCGACGTGCCGATGGCCTGGACGTGCATCCAGGAGGCCAACGTCCTCGTCGGCGGCCAGGCGGCCAAGTCGGTCGCCCGGGACATGGGCACGGCGACACTCCGCTTCGAGAGCCCGGGCCGGGCGCAGCTCACGATCTGCAAGCGGGCTGGCACCGACACGGCCCGGACGGGCGAGGAACTCGACTTCACGATCTTCCTCCTGAATTCGGGAGACCGCCCGCTCACCGACCTGGTCGTCGTCGACGCCCTGCCGGAGCGGCTGACGCTGATTCCCGAGTCTCCCGCCTCCAGCCTGCCGGCGGCCTTCTCCACCGAGATCGGTGACGACGGCGCGGTCGTCCTGAAATGGAAGCTCGAGGGCACGCTCCGCCCGGGCGAGAGCGGCTTCGTCCGCTTCCGCACGCTCGTGGAGTAGCGGGCCGCCGCACCGTCACGGTCGCGGCGCAGCATTGCGACCGCGGGGGGCACGGGAGTAGTCTCTGGCTTCCGCGGTCACGCGCCGCCCCCTGGACACCCACCACCCGGAGATCGTATGCGCCCGGATCCGGACCTCCCCACGTGTCTCGCTTCCTGTCTCGCCGCCGGCCTGATGCTCGTTGCAGCGGGATGCAGTCGCGGCCCCGGGCCGGCCGCGACGCCGCCACGCGACGCCGCTGTCGCGCCGGCCGACCGGTTGGAACGGAATTCGAATTCCCCCGTCGGCGCGGTGAATCCAGGCGTTGAACGCGACGGAACACCCAAGCCCACCGTCCCCCCGCAGCCGCTGGTGGTGCCCCCGCTGCCCGACGGCACGCCAGAGGAACTGCTCGCCTTCGTCACCAACCTGCAGACGACGAAGGTCGAGCCGCAGTCGCGGGAGGAACTGCTCGGCTACGTGCAGGGAATCTGCAGCCGGGGCATCGAGGCCGCCGAACGCATCCTCGCCACCGTCCCCGCCAACGACCCCAACGGCCTCAAGGCCAGCCGCCTCAAGCTCGAGAGCCTGATGATGCTCTCGGACCTCGACGAGGGGGGCAAGCCGAGCCGCGACCTCGCCGCCTACGCGCAGGCGTTGGCCGACGGACCGACGCCCGCGCTCGCCCGGCTCGGCAAGCGCACGCTGATCATGCTGGCCGCCCAGAAGGCGTTCGCTGCCAACGACATGGCGGCTGTCGCGGCGGCCATTCCCGACCTCGTCACGCGAATGGCCGACGTGTTGGCCGCCGATCCCGACGACACGGAGAGCGCGAAGCTGGCCGGCAGCCTCGGCCGCGCGGCTGAGCAGATCGAGATTCCGGGCCAGGCGGCCCCCGCCATCGCCGCCTACGAGACGTTCGCTCGGACCCTCGAGAAGAGCAGTGTGCCCGGCATCCAAAAGGTCGCCGCGAGCATGGCCGGCACGGCCCGTCGGCTGGGTCTGCCCGGCAAGCCGATGGAACTTGCCGGCACACGGCTCGACGGCACCGCCTTCGACGCCGCGTCGCTCGCCGGCAAGGTCGTGCTCGTCGACTTCTGGGCGACGTGGTGCGGCCCCTGCCTGCAGGAGATCCCCAACATTCTCGCCCAGTACGAGAAGTACCATGCTCAGGGGTTCGAGGTCCTGGCGATCAGCCTCGACGAGAGCCGGGAGGACCTCGACGCGTTCCTCGCCGGGCGAAAACTCCCCTGGCCGATCCTGTTCAGCGGAAAGGGCTGGGAGGATCCGCTGGCCCGTTCCTACGGCATCAGCGGCATCCCGCAATTGATCCTCGTCGGCCGCGACGGCAACGTGATCAGCACGACCGCCCGGGGCGAGCGGCTCGGCGAACTGCTCGCGGGGCTGTTTCCGGCCGACGACGGCGCCGCCGCCCCGGCCGCCACGCAGCCCGACGCCGCACCATGAGCCTGCCCGCCGCGCGTGGTCCGGTCGCTCGTCGGGCCGGAGCCTTCGACTCCTCCGGCATCCGCAAGGTCTTCGACCTCGCGGCCCGGCTCGAGGATCCGATCAACCTCTCGATCGGCCAGCCCGACTTCGAGATGCCGGCCGTCGCCCGGGCGGCGGCCCACGAAGCGATCGAGGCGGGCCGCAACGGCTACACGCCGACGCAGGGCATCGCGCCGCTGCGCGAGCGGCTCGAGGAGCGGGTGCGCCGCGAGACGGGGCAGCCCGACCGACGGCTCTGCGTCACCAGCGGTTCGAGCGGCGCGCTCGTCCTTGCCCTGATGGCGTTACTCGATCCCGGTGACGAGGTGATCCTCTTCGAGCCGGCTTTCGTGATGTATCGGCCGCTCGTCGAGTTCCTCGGCGGCCACTGCGTGATCATCGACACGTCGCCGTCGTTCGCCATCGACGTCGAGCGGGTGGCCGCGGCAATCACGCCGCGCTGCCGGGCGATCCTCCTCAACACGCCCGCCAACCCGACCGGCGTGGTGGCCGACGCCGCCACGGTCCGCGACCTCGCCCGGCTGGCGGAGAGCCGCGGCGTCACGCTGATCAGCGACGAGCTGTATCGCGAGTATTGCTACGACGCCCCGTTCGCCTCCCCTGCCCTGCACTCCGAGGCGGTCGTCGTCATCGACGGCTTCTCCAAGTCGCACGCCATGACGGGCTGGCGGGTGGGCTGGATCCACGGGCCGCGGCCGATCATCGACGCCTGCACGATGCTCCAGCAATACACCTTCGTCTGCGCCCCGCAGGTCGGGCAGTGGGCGGCGCTGGCCGCGCTCGACGCCTCGCTCGACGTGCCGCTGGGAGAGTGCCGGCGCAAGCGCGACACGCTGATGGCCGCGCTGCGCGACCACTACGAGTTCGTCCACCCGGGCGGCGCCTTTTATCTCTATCCGGTCGCCCCGGGCGGCTCGGGCCGGGCCTTCGCGGAGCGGGCCGTGGCCGAGGAAAAGCTGCTCGTCGTCCCGGGCAGCGTGTTCGGCGCGGCCGACACCCACTTCCGCATCGCCTACACGGTGAGCGACCGGACGCTCGACCGCGGCATCGCCGCCCTGCAGCGGCTCGCCCGGCCATGACCCGGGATGCCGCCAAGCTCTCCCCGACGCCGGCCGCGGTCGCCCGGGCCATGGACCATGCTGTGCTGAAGCCGGAGTACACGGCCGCCGATCTCGCCCGGCATGCGGCCGTCTGCGTGGAGCTCGGCGTCGGCTGCCTGTGCGTGCGGTCGGTGGACGTCGCCGCCGCGTCCCGGCTGCTGGCCGGCACGCCGGTGGTCGTGGCGAGCGTGGTCGGCTTTCCGCACGGTGCCCAGCGGCCCGAGGTCAAGGCCCGCGAGGCGGCGCTGGCGATCGCGGACGGCGCCCGCGAGCTCGACATGGTGATGGCCATCGGCGGCTTCCTGTCGGGGGACCACGCCGCCGTCCGTGACGACATCGCGGCGGTCGTCCGCGAGGCGCGGCCCGCGCGGGCGGTCGTCAAGGTGATCCTCGAGACCTGCCTGCTCTCGGGCGTGCAGATCGCCGCCGCCTGCCGGCTCGCCGAGGAGGCGGGCGCCGACTTCGTGAAGACCTCGACCGGCTTCGGACCGGGCGGGGCCACGCCGGAGGCGGTGCGCGTGATGCTCGACACGGTCGGCGGCCGGCTCGGCGTCAAGGCATCGGGGGGCATCCGCACCTGGGATGCGGCCGTGCGCTACCTGGAGATGGGCTGCAGCCGCATCGGCGTCGGGGACGCGGCCGGCATTCTCGCCGGCCGGCCGACCGGCGCCGGCTCCTGACCGCCGCGTTGTCACCGCCCTTCCGGTGCGGGTAGCCTGTCCTCCGGTAGCCCACCCATCCACCCGTCCCTCCCTGCCGAGGCGATCATGGTTTCATTCCGCCGCACGCTGGCCCTGCTGCTCCTGCTTACGGCCCTCGATGCGGCGCCGGTCCGCTCCCAGGAGGCGCCACCCGCCGCGCGGCGGCAGCCACCGGCCGACGCACCGGCGGAAGACACGTCCGACGACGGCGGCGGCCGCGGCGTGCGGCTGCCCCCCGTTCCCGACGGCCAGCCCGCGGAGATCCTCGCCTACGTCGAGAAGATCAGCGATCCGGCGGCCATGCCGCGGTCCACCGGCCGAAGGCGCTACTACAAGCGGAAGGTCGCGGCCGCCTACGCCGAGGCGGCCGCCAAGATCCTCGCCCAGGTCAAGCCCGACGATCCGCTGTACCTCGAGGCCGTGCAGCTCGGTCTCGACGGCTTCGCGACGCTCAAGGCGCTCGGCGAGGAGAAGGGGGCGGCGGCGGGCCGCCTCGCGTTCGCCCGGACACTCCTCGACTCCCCGAACGCGGAGGTGGCGAGAATGGCAAAGCGGGTCGTGCTCGCCGCCGAGGTCGACGCGGTCTACGAATCGCGGTCGGCCGAGGGTGCCGGCCGGCTCATCCAGGACCTCGCCGCCCTGCTCGTCGCCACCAAGTCCGAAGCCCGCTCGGCGCAGATCGCGGCCCAGCTGGCGAGCGACCTCGAAATGCTCCCGGACGGCACGGACGCCGCGCGGCGGGCCTTGGAGACGTTCCTGCCGCTGTTCGCGGCCAGCGAGGATCCGCTCGTCCGCGTCCGCGCCGAGGAGGGGGAGGCGGTGCTGCGCCGGCTGTCGCTGCCGGGCAAGCCGCTGGCGCTCGAGGGGACGCGGCTCGACGGCACGCCCTTCGATCCGCGGCGGCTCGCCGGCAAGGTCGTGCTCGTCGATTTTTGGGCCACGTGGTGCGGGCCGTGCGTCAAGGAGATCCCGAACCTGGTCGCGCTCCGTGAGAAGTATGGCAGGCACGGCTTCGAGGTGCTGGGGATCAGCCTCGACGACGACCGCGATGCGCTCGACGCGTTTCTGACCGAGCAGAAGCTGCCCTGGCCGGTCCTCTGGTCCGGCAAGGCGACGCGGGACCCGCTGGCGGTCCGTTACGGCGTCCGCAGCATCCCCTGCCTGTTCCTCGTCGGCCGCGACGGCAACGTTCTGTCGGTGAACGCCCGCGGCGAGACGCTGGAGAAACTGCTCGCCGAGCTGTTTCCCGACGTCAGATGACGGCGCGCGGATGATCGGCACTGGTCATGGCTTGAGCAGCTCGAACGTGATTTTCTCGATCGTACCCGTGAATGCGAACGTGCCTTTGTAATCGGGACTGATGGGGGTGATCGAGTCGCGGCCGACCTCGAACGGCTCCAAGCCGTGGCGGAAGATCGAACGCTTTACTTTGCCTTCGCCGGCGGGCTTTCCGTTCACGAGCAGCTTGAGCGTGCCTGCCCCTTCCTTACCACCGTCCGGTGTGAACTCCGTTTTCAACGTCACCTTGCCTTCAGGCAGGCTTTCCGTGCCGGGGATGGTCACGTCCGCAAGGTCGAAGAACGTGTAGCGAAAAACAGGCTTGCCGCCCTTCACGTACAGCGACCAGCCGGCCGAGAACGCCCCGGCACAGGTCACGACTCCCTCCGCGCCGCCTTTGGGGATGTTCAACTCGGCGGTGATGGTATGCCCGCGCGGAAAGAGCTGCGGGCCGATGGGTTCTGGCAACCACACGTTGTTCCCGAAATAGGCCCAGCTCGTCTTCGGTTCACCGGATTCGCGAAGCTTCGGGTCGAACCGCTCGGAGAAGCGTGGGTCGAACGGCAGCACGTCGTACTTCTTCGCCTCCTCCAGGAATTTGCCTTGGAGCTCTTTGAGTTTTTCCGGCATCTTCGCCGCGAGGTCGTCGGCCTGGCTGAAGTCCTCGTTGACGTTGTAAAGCTCCCACGGGGCTTTCTGGAAGTCCATGTTGCGGCCGAGCGTTTCCCACGGGAACCCGTACTTGCTGCACGCCACCCAGCCGTCGTGGTAGATCGCGCGGTTCGTGGCCAGTTCGAAGTACTGCGTCGTCCGCCGGTCCTTGGCCGTGGCGTCGTCGAACGAGTAGAGCATGCTCACGCCCTCGATCGGCTTCTGCACGATGCCGTTGACGACCTGCGGTTCGGGGATCTTGCAGGCTGCCAGGATCGTCGGCACAACGTCGATGACGTGATGGAACTGGTTGCGGATCTCACCCTTCGCCTTGATGCCGGCGGGCCAGTGAACGACGAGCGGGTTGCGGGTGCCGCCGAAGTGGCTCGCCACTTGTTTGGTCCACTGGAATGGTGCATTCATGCACCACGCCCAGCCGACCGGGACGTGCGGCTCGCTCGTCGGCCCGCCGATCTCGTCGATCCGCTTGATTGTGCTCTCCAATCCCAGTTGCACGCCCAGTAGGCTGGCAACTTCGCTGAACGTGCCCTCCAGCCCGCCTTCGGCGCTGGCGCCGTTGTCGCCGACGACATACATGACGAGGGTGTTGTCGAGTTCACCGGAGGTCCGCAGGCTTTCGATGAGTCGGCCGACTTCGGCATCGGTATAGGCCATGTATGCGGCGTAGTTCTCCATCAGCCGGGTGTAGACCTTCTTCGCATCCGCCTTCTGCTCGTCCCAGGCGGCGACTTCCTTCGGCCGTGGCGTGAGTTTGGTTCCCTTCGGGATGATGCCCATCTCCAACTGCTTGGCGTGGGTCAGTTCGCGCTGTTTGTCCCAGCCGTGGTCGAACTTGCCCGCGTACTTCTCGCGCCATTCCTTCGGGGCGTGATGTGGGGCGTGGACGCCGGACGTGCTGAAGTAGTTGAACCACGGCTTGTCGGGGCTGGCGGCCCGAATATTCCGCGTCCAGGCGATCGCCTCGTCGGTCATGTCGGCGGTAAAGTGGTAGCCCTGCTCCGGCGTCTTCGGCTGTGGTGTCCAGGTGGTGTTGCGGTAGATCGTCGGATGGTACTGGTGCGTCTCGCCCTGGTTGAAGCCGTAGAAGGAGTCGAACCCGAGGCCGGTCGGCCAGCGGTCGAACGGGCCGGCGGGGCTGATGTCCGGCTCCGGTGTGTTGTGCCACTTGCCGAACATGCCGGTGGCGTAGCCGTTGTCGCGCAACATCTGCGAAACCAGGGCCGTACTCTTGGGCACGATGCCCGTGTAGCCGGGGAAACCGGTGCCCATTTCGATGATGACACCGGTGGCGCAACTATGGTGGTTGCGGCCGGCGAGCAGAGCCCCGCGTGTCGGGCTGCACAAGGCGGTGGTGTGGAACCGGGTGTACTTCAGCCCGTTGTTCGCCAGCTTGTCCATGTGCGGCGTCGATACGGGCCCGCCGAACGTGGAGCACATACCGAAGCCGACGTCATCGAGCAGGATAAGCAGCACGTTCGGGCAGCCTTTCGCCGCCTTGGCAGGGCGCGGGAAACTCGGCGTGGAGTCTTTGTAGGTTTCGGCGATCTTGCCCGTGAACTCGGGATCGGGCTTGGGAAGTTGTGAGCCATCCGCCAGGGGCGGTTTGGCCTTACTGTCTTGGGCGGACGCCTCGGTCAGGCGGCCGAACGCGGCCAGCCAACCGAGCGCACAGCCGACCGCAACGAACGCGGCTGAGAGAAGGAATCGCGAACGCATTGTGCCAGCTCCTGGGTGCGCGTGAGTCGAGAGAGTAGTGTGTTGATCGAGACGACTTTGGGGCCGAACGACGAACCTCAGCAGCGGCGGGGGCAGAGTGAGTCGTGAAATCCAGATAGCCTACATGCCCCCGGTGTCTGCTGCAGCGTTTTGTTGGGCCAGCCTTTCGCGTGGAAAGAGTGTTGCCACCCAGAGACTTCCCGTCACTTCTTCGGAATCACCGGCTTTGTTCTCATGCGGCGATGGCTTACCCTCACCGATGGTGGCCATGGCGTCCTTCCCGTCGAACGGCTTGGTGGGGTCGCCCGTACCGCCAGCAAGTGCCAGCAATGTCGGCATGACATCGACATGGTGCAGCGGTTCGTTCACCACACAGGGTTTGAGTTTCGCCGGCCAATTGACGATCGCCGGCAACCTGACGCCGCCTTCATGTAGGCCGCCTTTACCGCCGGTAAACGGGGTGTTCGTGGCCGGCGGCTTGGAGCCGAGGGCGACACCCCCGCTGGCCTCGCGCTCTTCCGGCGACCGCGCCCCCGTGGCGAAGAGCGCGCTGGTAGCCCCACCGTTGTCAGTGGTGAAAAGGATCAGCGTGTTCTCGCGCATCCCCTTCTTCTCCAGAGCGGCGACGACGCGGCCCACCTGTGCGTCCAGTCCGCTGATCATTGCGGCGTACTCGCGGTGCTCCTTGTCTGGGAAGATCTCCCGATAGGCGTCCGCGTCCTCCTTCGGAGCCTGATACGGAGCGTGCGGCGCAAGGGACGCGAAGTACAGGAACATCGGCTTCGACTTGTCGTGCTTCTCGATCAGGCCGACCGCCTCGTCGCCGATTTGTGTGGTGTAGTAGCCGTCCTCCCTGAGGAAGGTTCCGTTACGCTGCCAGTCGACCACCCCGCCACGGTCCTTCGTGAAGTAGTCGACCTCGCCAACGACGTTTCCATAGAAGTGGTCGAACCCTCGGCTATTCGGCCAGTACTTCTTGTCCGCATGGCCGAGGTGCCACTTGCCGACCATATACGTGCTGTAGCCGATCTCCTTGAGGGCTTGGGGAAGCGTCTTTTCGTCGGCCGGAAGGCCGTACTTGTGGCTGGGAAAGATGACCAGCGTCTGTAACCCGTGCCTCATCGGATAGCGGCCAGTCAGTAAGGCAGCGCGGGCCGGGGTGCAGAGCGGCAGGCCGTAGTACGATTCGAGGCGCACCCCGTCCTTCGCCAGGATGTCAATGTTTGGAGTTTTGATCTTGCTGCCGCGGCAGCCGAGGTCGGCGTTGCCGAGGTCATCTGCAAGGATGATGACAATGTTCGGCTTGTCCGCGGCCCATGCGGCGCGAGACCCGCAACTGAAGGCCGCAGCGAAGACAGCAAAGATCACACGGAATCGAATCACGATGCCATCTCCTCAAGAGTGCGAACGTCTGATGCCGAACGGCGGCGATCAGCGGCTCGCGACCCACGGGCCAGCAATCACGCACGACGACTCCCGCGAGGCCATTGCATCGCGTGGTTAGTCCTTGAGGATCCACCGTGGCAGCGGAATCGCCTCGCTTCTTGCAGCTATCAAAAGAACGCCTGAGGCAAGCACGAGCACGGGTATCTCGACTTCCACTTTCAATACACCCATCTGCCGCAACACGGACAGCACGCTCGCAAGGCCGAAGAAACCCGCGATAACGAATGAAACTTTGTCGAAGCCGGAAAGCACAATCGCGAGGACGCCAACGACAGCGAGCGCCAGGGACCAAGCCCAGTCGACAGTCGGGATAAAGCCGAGACTGCTGAGCAGCCAGCCGCCGCCTACTGCGACGAGCAGAACCCCGAGAATCAGTGACGTCCGATCTTGTTGCATGGGAAAAGTCTCTCAGGGTGGGCTAACGACCGGCGATCAGCAGCTCGCCGCTCTTGGATTATGCCTACCGCAGGACGTTAGGGCGAGGCTGCTGCATCGCTTGGTTCTGCCTGCGCGCTATTCCGATTGACGACGCTCACTGCGTTGTTTCAAGGATAACCGGGAACGCGATTACCTTGCGATCGTTGGGCAATCCCTCGTACGCCAAGGGCTCGTTGCTCAAACTGAATCCGGAAGCTGACGAGCGGACGACATACTTGGAACTGAGGCTTTGAGTAGTCCGAGCCCAGCTGAATTTGGTGCTCAGCTTGAGACGGGCGTTGAATCGGGCGACACCAAGCCCATCGGACAGACCTTCACCAACAGGGTCGCCGGATGCTGCATCGATAATCTGACATCTTGCACCGGCAACTGCGGCTCCATCGCGATCGTGCACCTCGCACACGATCGGAACGGATTCTTCGCCCATGGCCGACCAGTACTCAGCGTTCAAAGCGATACCGGCACCAGTCGCGCCAATAGCGGCTATCAACAGTCCCAATAGGCGCTTTGACTGCGACCGAAAGCAGACAACGGCACCGGCGACCAGAAGAGCGACACCGATTCCGAAGATCGCTAGATAAGGGAACCACGGGGCGAACATCAGATAAAAGTTGAACGCCAACATCGCGGGTAGAATCGCGAAAAGACCGATGAACAGGGTGGCGTTCGCGAGGGATGCCGTGTGTTCCGGAAGTGCAGAGCTCGGGTTGTGAGGCGGCGAGTTCATGGAAGGCGACGATGGCTCACTTCTCGGCAGAACGCTCGCGATCAGCGGCTCGCGACCAAGGGATTATCCACACCGTCGGATTTTATCGCGAGTCCGCTGCATCGCTTAGTTGGACGATTAGCCTTGGGCGCTTGCCCCATCACGACCTGAAATGTGTCGCGGACGACGAAGTCCGCGGGGGTCGCAGCGGCAAGGGACCGCTCAAGTTGTTTCTGAATGCCTGCAATTCGACTGGCGCGAAGACACTTCACATCCACGTAGCTCCAAATCAGCGCTGCACACAGCTCAGCAGAGAGTCGCCGCCGACGGCTATAAGTTTTTCGCCGACAGTTGAGAAAGCCCCTATTCCGGGAAAAGTCCGCGTAGCCCGTGGCAAACAGATTGCGAACCTCGCGGGTGGGACGCGGTATCCAAAACTCCGGCACATACGGCACGATCACATCCCCAATAATTTCGTAGACCGCGTCCGTGAAGGTCGGTTGGTGCCAGATCCCCAAAAACCAGCCGCCTGGCTTGAGAAGTGAGAAGATCCGTCCGTAGAAAACCTCTCGGGGAATCCAGTGGAGAGCGCTTGCAGCCACGACGAGGTCATACCGCTGCGCGGTTCTGAAGGCCTCGAAAGTCGTCTGGTGGATGTGCGTATCTGCGGCGTCGCGGTAACGTCGACGCAGCAGCCGCGCAAAGGCGGGACCGGGTTCAAGGACGTCGAGATGAAGAGCGTGGGTCAGCAACTGCTCCGTCGCTTGCCCCGACCCTGCGCCTACCTCAAGAACATGACGCAGCTTCCGACCCGATAGGCCGTTTTTCCGCATCGTCGCCACCGCGTCCCTGAAGCTGATCTCGGGATACGAAGGCCTCGCCGCATCGTACTCCTTGGCGACCAGCGCGAATGCCAGTTTTCCGCGAATATCAGTGTTGAAAAACATGGGCCACTTCTATCGTCCAACGGCTGCCTTCAGCAGATCGCAGCCAATCGATTCTCAATACCGCAGGATGTCATCGCGATTCTGCTGCAAGGCTTTGTTAGGCATTCCTGGTCAAGACCCCGACCCTATTCTGCGCGAGCTTTCTCCAACTCGGCCAGCAGCTTCAAAAGCCGATCTCGAGCTCGCATAATCTCGGCTTGCCAGTCGTCGTTGTTGATTAGGAACTGCTTGTTGCCGGAGATAAGTTGGGCATAGGACTGAAACAGAGATCCTGCTGCAGTGATCTCAGCAGCCCGTAGTGCCGTGGCGGCATGAGCGGCTTGCGCTTCAGCTTGCCTGGCCAGTTCGTCACGAGTCTGCGCCAATTCAATGCGCTGAAGGGCAAGTTCCTTCCGCTGTAGGAGCAACGTATAGGCGAGTGCGGCAAACGCTAGACCAGAAAAGAAAGTGTTCAGCGCACCAAACATGTCCCCAAACTGACCTCGGCTACTCCAATCGTTGAATACTCCGGAGAGCACCAGACCGTAAGCGATGGCGACCACGGTGATACCGAGCGCCCCAAGCCCCAGCGGCCATAGAGGTTCTGTGGCGAGATTTGTCCTGTTGAGCTGGGTATCGGCGTCGTTCATGGCGTGGATTCCACGGGACTCATCGCCTGTGAATTGAGGTGGACGGGCAACCACAGTCATCGCGATGCCAACACGGCTCTGGCTCTGGCTCTGGCATCCTGTTGCCTAACGCCGCCGATCAGCGGCTCGCGACCTTGGATTATCCACACCGACCGATTTTATCGCGAGTCCGCTGCATCGGCTTGTTAGACCGGGCCGGATCGTAGGGGTGATACATTCATGCTATCTGTGGCT
>BJHK01000026.1 GCA_014192425.1 Planctomycetia bacterium
CCCGCTCACATCTGCGACGCCGCCAGAAGCAGCCGGGGGTCGTTCGCAACTTCTTCGAAGAAG
Source organism: Planctomycetia bacterium (assembly GCA_014192425.1). Classification (NCBI taxonomy): domain Bacteria; kingdom Pseudomonadati; phylum Planctomycetota; class Planctomycetia; species Planctomycetia bacterium. The sequence goes on from BJHK01000026.1 coordinate 64, forward strand.
AACACGTTCAATACGCGGCGGCTGCCGGGTAGAAAACGTCAACTATTGGATGCTCCCCGTAGTAACGCTGCCGTCGGGGAGGTTCGGATCGCGGAGATTCTCGTGGGCGATCGGCGAGAAGAAGACGAGCCGCGCTGGCGACCGGCCGTCGTACTTCTGCCCGCGCATGCCGTCGATTGTGTTCGCCAGATCGGTCTTGAAGCCCGCGACTCCCCCTGGTCCGCGCAGGGCCTCGTTATGGCCGAAGCAGGCGAAGACCACGCTCGCCTGCACCTTGCCGAGCCACTGGTCCGGCGTGCCGAAGTTCTCCTCGCGCGGCCGCACGGTGAGCTCGTCGCCGGCGAAGCCGAGGTTCCGAAACACGAGCTCCAGGCCGGGGTGTGCGGCGTGGATCCGCGTCTCCAGCCAGCCGGCGTGCTGCATCCGGTCGGCGAGCGTGTTGCCGATGACGGCGATGCTGTCCCCCTTCTGGAGCACGAGCCTGGGCTCGGCGGCTCCGACGGGCAGGATGGCACCGGCGGCCAGTACGGCGGCGGTCAGCCAGGCCCCGCAATGCCGCGCCATCCGGGGCCGCGGGTGTCGCATCCCGGTCGAAAGCGCGTTTCCAGAACGGCTCATCGGCTGCTCCTGGGAAATGACCACCGGGCAGTCTGCGGCTGGATCAGCGCGGCCTCCGGTCACAGTCGGCCGCCGGAGAAGTGTAGCACCGCCGTCGCCCGATGCCGTCGGCGTGTGACCGTCAGCGCAGGTGCACGCGTGCCGCGTCGCCGGGAGCGTCGCGCACGCTGCCGATCGGCCACGACTCGTGACCGGCGTCGGCGAGCAGTCGCTGCGCCTCCGCGGCGACGGCCGGTGCGACGACCACCACCATGCCGACGCCCATGTTGAAGACCCGGTCCATCTCGTCGGCCGCGATCGATCCCAGCCCCTGGATCCAGGGAAACACCGCAGGCACCGGCCACGCGCCCCGTTGGAGGACGACCTGCACACCGTCCGGCACGATGCGGGCGAGGTTCTCGACCAGCCCGCCGCCGGTGATGTGGGCGATACCGTGCACCTGCCCCGCGGCGCCGAACGCGTCGAGCAGGGCCTTGATCGGCCGGGCATACAGCCGGGTCGGCTCGAGGAGGATCTCGGCCACGGTCCGGCCGCCGCAGGCCTCGACCCGGTCCGCGCAGGCGAGGCCGCCGATCTCGAAGACGGCCTTGCGGGCCAGGCTGAAGCCGTTGGAGTGCAGGCCGCTGGAGGCGATTCCCAGCGCCACGTCGCCGGGGGCGATCGCCCGGCCGTCGACGAGCCGGCTGCGCTCGACGACGCCGACGCAGAACCCGGCGAGGTCGTACTCCCCGCGCTGGTAGACGTCGGGCAGGATCGCCGTCTCGCCCCCCACGAGGCTGCAGCCGCACTCGACGCAGGCGTCAGCGATGCCGCGGACGATCTGCTCGAGGAGGTCGGGATCGTCGTGCGACAGGGCGACGTAGTCGAGGAAAAAGAGCGGCTCCGCCCCGGTGCACAGGGCGTCGTTGACGCTCATCCCCACGAGGTCGATGCCCACGGTGTGGTGGATGCCGGCCTGCACGGCGACCTTGAGTTTGGTCCCCACGCCGTCGGTGCAGGAGACGAGCAGCGGATCCTCGTAGCCCCGCGCGAACAGGCCCTTGAGGTCGAGGTGAAACAGCGCGGCGAAGCCCCCCTCGGCCCCCAGCACCCGGGGGCAGTGCGTGCGGCGCATGTGGGCCGGCAGCCGGGCCATTCCCTCACGGTACAAGTCGAGGTCCACCCCCGCGCTCGAATAGGTCGCTCCCGCCACGGTCCTGCGCTCCCGGAGAAACGTTTCGCCGCCGGGTGTCCGCCCGGTCCGGATGGTATCATCGCCGCACCATGCCGCCCCGCAAGAGCAAGCCGACGGCCCGGCGAGCCCGCGCCCGAAAACCGCTGCCGCCGCTCCAGTTCAGCCACCCCCTGCCCTACGGCGCGGTGCTGCACGACAAGGGGGTGCAGTTCGTGCTGTACAGCCGCTCGGCGACGGCGGTGCGGGTGCTGCTCTACGACGCCGTGGATGCCACGGAGCCGGCCGAGGTGATTTCCCTCGACCCGGCCACCGACCGCTGGGGGGACATCTGGAGCGTGTTCGTGCCCGGCCTCGCCCCGGGCCAGCTCTACCACTTCCAGGCCGACGGCCCCTTCGACCCGGAGCGGGGCCAACGGTTCGACGGCCGGGCCCGGCTCGTCGATCCCTATGCCAAGGCCCTCGTCGGATCGATGCGGATCGGGGCCGACGGCCTGCTCGTGCCGCCGCTGTGCGTCGTCGTCGACGACGCCTTCGATTGGCAGGGGGACCGCCACCTGCGCCGCGGCCTCGCCGACACGGTGATCTACGAGATGCATGTCCGCGGCTTCACCGCCAGCCCGACCAGCGGCGTCGCCAACCCCGGCACCTACCGGGGCGTGGTCGAGAAGATTCCCTATCTCAAGTCGCTGGGCGTGACGGCCGTCGAACTGATGCCGGTCCACGAGTTCGTCGACGCCATGCCGACGCCCGACGCCGCCCCGCGGCGCAACTATTGGGGCTACGATCCGCTCGCCTTCTTCGCGCCGCACCGGGGCTACGCCGCGGGCACCGAACCGGGCTGCCAGGTCCGCGAGTTCAAGGAGATGGTCCGGGCACTCCATGCCGCCGGCATCGAGGTCATCCTCGACGTGGTCTTCAACCACACCGCCGAGGGCAACGAACTCGGCCCGACGCTGTCATTCAAGGGGCTGGAGAACCGCGTCTACTACATGCTCGGCAACGGCGGCTCCACGTACCGCAACTACAGCGGCTGCGGCAACACCATTAACGGCAACCACCCGATCGTTCGCGAGATGATCTTCCTCTGCCTCCGGCACTGGGTGCACACCTACCACGTCGACGGCTTCCGCTTCGACCTCGCCAGCATCCTGTCCCGCGACCGCAACGGCGAACTGCTGCCGAACCCGCCGATCGTCGAGGTCATCACCGAGGACCCGATGCTCGCCGACACGAAGATCATCGCCGAGGCCTGGGATGCCGCCGGCGCCTACCAGGTCGGGTCGTTCGCCAGCCTGCGCTGGGCCGAGTGGAACGGCCGCTACCGCGACGACGTCCGGCGCTACTGGCGCGGCGACTTCGCCCAGACCGGCCACCTCGCCACCCGCCTCGCCGGCTCCAGCGACCTGTATGGCGACGACGGCCGGCAGCCCTTCCACAGCATCAACTTCGTCACCTCCCACGACGGCTTCACGCTCAACGACCTCGTCAGCTACCGGGAGAAGCACAACGAGGCCAACGGCGAAGGCAATCGCGACGGCGACAGCAACAATTTTTCCGAGAACTACGGGACGGAGGGGCCGACGGCCCGCGCGGAGATCGACACGGTCCGCGCCCGCCAGATCCGCAACCTGCTGGCGACGCTGCTCCTCAGCCAGGGCGTGCCGATGCTCGTCGCCGGCGACGAGTGCCGGCGCACGCAGCACGGCAACAACAACGCCTGGTGCCAGGACAATCCCGTCTCCTGGTTCGACTGGAGCCTCGTCGACCGCGAGGCCGACCTCGTCCGTTTCGTGACCGCCCTCATCGGCTTCCGGCTCGGCAATCCGACGCTGCGCCGCCGAACGTTTCTGCGCGGCGGCACGAGTGACGGGTCGACGCTCGCCGACGTCGAGTGGTTCTCGCCCGAGGGGGCGCACATCGACTGGTACGCGGCCGACGGCAGCCTCGCCTGCTGCTTCGGCGCCCCGACGCGGAAGCAACTGCTGGAGGATGTCGATCCGGCCGCCGGCGGCACGGCGGGCACGCCGCGGCACGTGCTCATCCTCGCCCACGCCGGCTCGGCGCCGCGGACCTTCCGCTTCCCCGACGCTCCCGCCCTCAGGCGCCTCGCGTGGCGGGTGTTCGTCGACACCGGCCGGCCGGCACCGCACGACATCCACGCCTCCGGTGCGGGGCCGACGATCGATCCGGAGCAGCCGATCGAGATGCCGGAGCGGTCACTCATCTGTCTGGTGGCCGATCCGGCCCCGGCGCGGGCCGCGGCCCGCCGTCGCGTTGCCGGCCGGCTGCCCTGACGGCTACGATTGCGAATCTGGGCCATCCGGCCCGCCGCTCCCCCTTCGCTCACCTGCCGGAGACGTTCGCATGCTTCGCCCCTCCTTTCTCGTTCGCCCGTCCTTCCCCTGCGTCGTCGCCGTCGGCATGGTCTGCGTCGGCTGCGCTCCCGCGCCGGCCCCCGTAAAGCCCGCCGCCAGCCAGGGGCAGAAGGCCACACACGACGATCATCACCACGGCCACGGTCATGAGGACCATGCCCATCCGGAGACCCTGGCGGCCGGCCTCGCGGAGCTCGAGGGGATCGCGACGGCCGTCAAGACGCACCTCGACGCCGGTGCCCGGGACAAGGCCGACAAGGCGGTCCACATGGTCGGGCATCTGGTTGAGGATCTGCGTGGTCTCCTGCCGAAAGAGAATCTGTCGGCCGAGGCACAGGCGGCGGCCGGCAAGGCGCTCGACGAGATTTTTGACGCCTTCGACACGCTCGATGTCGCGTTGCACGCGGCCGAGGGAAAGTCGAAGCCGCCGGCCGAGGTCCATGCCTCGGTGGCGGAGAAGATCAACGCCGCGATCAAGACCCTGAAGGGACTCAAGGAGGGACCGTGAACGGACGAATTTCCCGCCGTGTGTTCGGCTCGTCGTGCTGCCTGCTGCTCGGGGCCTGCGGTGCGCTGGTTTCGGCCGCGGCCCCCGACGCGGTCGCGGTCCGCAAGCAACTCCTCCTCGACGCCGAGCCGCAGGGGGCCCTGTCGCTCACGGCCGCCAAGGAGAAGCTCACCACCACGCCGCAGCCTGTGGTGATCGCGGGCCGGATCGGCGCCAAGGGGATGGACCCGTTCCTGGCGGGCAAGGCGTCGTTTTCCCTGCTCGAGATTCCGGACGACGATCATGCCTCCAAGCCGGGCCACGACGACGACAACTGCCCGTTCTGCAAGAAGCGGGCCGCCAAGGCCCCGATCGCGGCGGTGCAGTTCGTGGGGGCCGACGGCAAGCCGATCCCCATGGACGCACGGGAGTTGTTCGGCGTGGCCAAGGGAAGCGACGTCGTGATCCGCGGCAGCGCGGTCTTCGATCCGAAGCTCGGCATCCCGGTGCTGCAGGTCACGGCCGAGGGCATTCACGTCCGCAAGCCGGCCAAATGACCGTGCCAGAGGACGTCCCCCGCGTCGCCTTCAAGGAGTGGGCGGCGATCTGCCGGGCCCTGGCGACCGGCCGGCAGGACGTGATCCTGCGCAAGGGCGGGATCGTCGAGCCGGGGGGCGGTTTTCGCCCCGACCATGCCCGGTTCCTCCTCCTGCCGACGTTCCTTCATCAGGCGCCCGACAGCCTGGTGCCCGAAGCGCGAGACCTGCTCGACGACATCGACGCCGACCGACCTGTGGAGGGGAGCGTCGTGCTGCGACACATGGCCACGGTCCATGCCGCGCGGCGGATCGTGCGGCTCGAGGATCTCGCCCCCTACCGATCGCGGCACGTCTGGTCCGACGCGGTCGTGGCCGAACGGTTCCACCGCTGGCAGGACGAGCTCCACGTGCTCGAGGTCGCCGTGGCACCGCTGGCCGAGCCGCTCGTCCTCCCCTGGCGGGACGCCTACGGCGGCTGCAAGTCGTGGGTCGACTTGGCGTGATGCGGGCCGGTATGCTCCCGTCACCCCCCTGCCCAGTGGGTGCACAGGAGCAAGACCCGTGAGCGATCCCAGCGACCAGTTCGATGCCGTCAATCCGTTTGCCGCGCCGCAGGCCAACGACTTGTTGCCCCCACCGGCGAGCGGCGACGAGGAAGGACTGCCGTTCCAGCCCTTCCGCACGATCTGGACGGCGCCCCGGCGGACGATTCGCCAGATCGTCCGCCGCAATCGATACCTGCACGTGATTCCCCTGCTCTGCCTCGGCGGGGTGGCCCAGGCGCTCGAACGTGCTGCAAAGCGGAGTGTCGGTGACAGCATCGGGCCGCAGACGCTGTTCGCGATCATCGTCTTCCTCGGCCCCCTCGGCGGCCTGTTCGGTGGCTGGTTGGTAGCGATGCTCCTGCGGGTCTCCGGCGGCTGGATCGGCGGCCGGGCGGACTTCACCCGACTTCAGGCGGCTGTTGCCTGGTCCTCGCTGCCCAAGATTGTCGGCCTGGCACTCTGGCTTCCGCTGATCGCACTTCTCGGAATGCGGGCATTTACCTCCGTGCAGTTCCAGGTCGAGTCAGCGCCAACTCTCGTCGGAGTCGTGCTCGCAATGAGCGTGGCGCTGCTCGTGCTATCCATCTGGGGCCTCGTGCTCCTCTGCAACACGGTCGCGGAGGTGCAGGGCTTCCGGTCGGCATGGGCGGGCCTGGGCAACGTTCTTCTCGCCGTCCTGCTCCTCATCGTCCCGCTTATCGCCATCGTGATGATGGCGGTGGGGATCGGCGTGATCACGAGTTGACCGCCATCCTGGCCGCCCAGGTCTATCTCACGACCCGGGCGCCGCCACCCTCGATGAGCTTCTCGACCTCGGCGCGGATGGCCATCGAGGTGTCGCCCGGCGTCGTGCTCGCCAGCGCGCCGTGGGCGGCGCCGTACTCGACGGCTTTCTGCGGGCAGTTGAACTCCAGGAACCCGAACGCCAGGCCGCTGGCAAAACTGTCGCCGCCGCCGACGCGGTCGAGGATCTCCAGTTCGGGATACTTCCGGCTGTCGTAAAACTTCCCCTCGTGCCAGCAGATCGCGCTCCAGTCATTCTTCGTCGCCGTGATCACCCGGCGCAGCGTCGTCGCCGCCACCTTGAAGTTGGGAAACTCCCTGACCGCTGTCTCGATCATGCGTTTGAAGGCATCGGTCTCGATCGTGCTCAGAGCATGGTCCACGCCCGCCACCTCGAACCCGAGCGACGCCGTGAAGTCCTCCTCGTTGCCGATCATCACGTCCACGTGCCGGGCGATCTCCCGGTTCACCGCGCGGGCCTTGGCCTGGCCGCCGATGCTCTTCCACAGGCTCGGCCGGTAGTTGAGGTCGTAGGAGACGATCGTGCCATGCCGCTTGGCCGCCTGCACCGCCTCGATCGTCAGGGCCGCCGTCGTCTCCGACAGGGCCGCGAAGATGCCGCCGGTGTGGAACCAGCGCACGCCGAGCTCGCCGAACAGCCTGTTCCAGTCGACGTCGCCCGGCTTCATCTGGCTGGCCGCCGTGTTGCCCCGGTCCGGCACCCCCACCGCCCCGCGGATGCCGAAGCCGCGCTCGGTGAAGTTCAGCCCGTTGCGGACCGTCCGGCCGATGCCGTCGTCCGGCCGCCAGTGGATGAAATCGGTCGACACGCCCCCCTGCATGATGAAGTCCTCGACGAGGTGCCCGACCTCGTTGTCGACGAAGGCCGTCACGACGGCGGTCTTCAGGCCGAAGCACTTCCGCAGGCCGCGGGCCACGTTGTATTCACCCCCGCCCTCCCAGACGGTGAACTCCCGGGCCGTGCGGATCCGCCCCTCGCCCGGGTCGAGCCGGAGCATGATCTCACCGAGCGAGACCTCGTCGAAGCTGCATGAGTCCTTGGGCTTGAGGGGGAGCGGCATGGGCGGGTCCTGTCGGGGTTAAGGGGGGGAGGGTGCTTGGCTTCGGGGTTCGGTGACGCGCCGCCTGGCCGGCGGCTGGCTCCTCGCTGGGATATTTCGCCGCGACGTTCGCGGGCGGTGCATTCCGTTTCCGGTCGAGGCGAAATCTCCAACGCTCGTCACGCAGCCGCCGGCCAGGCTCCGTCGAGGTGGCCACGCGGGCCATGGGTGGTCGTGCAATGGGTGGCAGCACGGGTCTTGTACCCATGCCGCCGGGGGTGCGGGGGTGATGTCACGCCGTCTTCAGGCTGGCGATGTCGAGCGGAGGCAGGGCGGCTTCTGCAGCGATGTGATTGAGGGCCTCGACCTCGGCCGTCGAGAACAGCAGGCCCCCGGCCCGCCAGGTCCGCGCCGCCGCGTCGGCCTCCAACTGGCCGGGAAGCATGCAGCCCTCGTTGCCGTGGCCGAGAATGTCGCCGAGCACGGCCTTGACGTTCTCCACCTGCGAGCGGCCGGCCGCGAACACCCCCGCAGACAGGGCGTCGGGATGGATCACCTGGAAGAAAAACGCGCATGACTGCTTCTCGCCCGGCACGGCCGTCCGGCTGCGGATCGTGGGGAGCGAGCCGCCGATGAAGGCCGCGACGAGCTCGTTGATCAGCGACAGGCCGTAGCCCTTGTGGTCGCCAAAGGGAAGGAGCGAAGCCGCCTGCGCCGGATCGGTCGTCGGCCGCCCCTCGCGGTCGACGGCCGCATTCGCCGGCAGTTGCTTCCCTTCGCGGGCGAGCTGCTGCACGCGGCCCATCGCGATCACCGACGTGGCCCAGTCGATCACGATCGGATAGCCGACCGCTGCCGTCGTGGGAAAACCCCACGAGTGCGGGTTCGTTCCCAGCGTGGGACAGCGGCCCTTGAAGGGAACGACCTCGGCGAGCGAAGCCGTGCAATTCGTGTAGGCGATGTAACCGCGGTTCGCCGCCTCCATCACGTAGCCCCCGCCCCACAGGTAGTGGAAGGCGTTGTCCACCGACACCGTCCCCGAGCCGTGCCGGTCGGCGAGCTGGATGCAGGTCTCGATCGCCTCCCAGGCCACGGCCTGGCCGAGCTTCTTTCCGGCGTCCCAGACCTCGCAGGCGTCGAACCGGCTCGGCAGCCGCCGGATCGCGGCCCGCGGTACGCAGCCACCGGCCTTCGAGCCGAAGAGCTCGTCGAGGTGCAGGGCCTTGATCGCGTTGTGGGTGCGGATGCCGTGGGTGGTGGCGGCCGTGGCCAGCTTCGCGGCCTGCTCGGCCTCGACGGCGTCGAAGCCGCGGTGCAGGTAGGCCCCGCGGACGATCTCCTCGTGCCGCTCGACCGGGACGACGTGGAATGTTTCGGCCATCTGTCTCGCTCCCCTGGACTCCGCGCGTCTTGCTCCCCTGCTCCGGTCACCTCAGACCACGCGGCGCACCGGCACCGCGGGATTGACCTGGGCGAGCGGCGGCTCGCCGTGCATGGCGCGGATCAGATTCGTGACCGCGGCCATGGCCTGCCGCTGCACGCTTTCCAGCGTCCGCGACCCGACGTGCGGCGTGACGATGCAGTTCGGCAGGCCGGTGAGCGGATGGTCGGCCGGGGGCGGCTCGACGTCGAGGACGTCGGTGCCGTAGCCGCGGACGCGGCCCGCGCGGAGCGCGGCCGCCATGTCGGCCGAATTGACGATCTCGCCGCGGGCGCAGTTGATGACGATCACGTCCGGCCTCATCCTCGCGATCGTCTCGGCGCGGACCAAGTCGCGGGTTTCCGGCGTCAGGTTCGTGTGCAGAGACACGTACTCCGCCGCGGCGAACAGGTCGTCCAGCGTCGTCGCCCGCTCGATCCCGTTGGCGGACGCGAAGGCGTCGTCCCAGTACAGGTCGTAGCCGATCGGCCGCATCCCGAAGGCCCGGGCCCGCAGCGCGACCTCACGGCCGATCCGTCCCATGCCAACGATGCCGATGCGCTTGCCGAGAAGTTCCCGCCCCGTCTGCCGCTTCCAGCTGCCGGCCCGGGTCGAGTCGACGTGAAACAGGAAGTTCTTCTCCAGCGCCAAGAGGAGCAGGAAGGCGTGCTCGGCGACGGTCGTGTGGTTGACGCCCGGCGTGAACAGCACGGGGATGCCGAACTCCGTGCAGGCGGCGACGTCGATCTTGTCGACGCCGATGCCGTACTTGCTCACCACCCGCAGCCGGGGCCGGGCCTTCTCCAGGACGGCCCGCGTGATCTGGTCATCGCCGCAGATCGTGGCATCGACGTCGCCGACGAGGGCCGCCGTGTCCGCCTCGGAGAGCGGCCCCCGGGCCGTGACGATCTCCCAGCCGGTCGCCGCCAGCGCGGCGTGATGCTCGCCAGGGGTGTCCTGGAACGACGTCGTGGTCAGCAGGATGCGCGGTTTCATCGAACTCTGATGGACGGGTCGGAGCCCGAGAAGGTAGCCGACGGCGGCCGGTGCGACAATCGCGGTCCCGACCGCCGGCTTTGCGGCGGCCTACAGTCCGCGCAGCGGACCGGCGCTGTCGCCGAACGAGCGGGTGTCGAGGCCGTATCGGCCGGCGAGGGAGACGTACAGGTTGCAGAGCCGGCGGTCGGCCTCGGGCTCGCGGGCGAAGGTCAGCGTGCGGCCCGTGCGGAGCGTACCTCCGAGCCCGCCGGCGAGGAGGACGGGCATCTCGGTGCGATCGTGAACCCCTCCCGCCATCAGGCTGGAGCAGAACATGATGCACGAATTGTCGAGGACGCTTCCCTCCCCCTCCTGCATGCCCTGCAGCCTGCGTACGAGCGCCGCGTACATCTCCACGTGGAACCGGTTCATCAAGGCGTAGTCCGGTCCGCCGGCGTGCGACATGCCGTGCATGTTGGTGAGGTCCGTGCTCCCCGGACGGAGGAAACCGAAGTCCATCCGGGAAAGATCGTTGTTGAACATCAGCGTGGCGAACCGCGTGGCATCGGTGGCAAGTGCGATGGCCAGCAGGTCGAGCATCAGCCGCATGTGGTCGGGCAGCGCGGCCGGCGCATCGGCGGACGGCGGCTGGATGAGCGCGGCGACCCGCGAACCGGGCCCGGCACCATCCGCCGGGAGCCTCGCCAGCCGCTGCTCGACCTCGCGGACGCTCGCCAGGTATTCGTCGAGCCGCTGCCGGTCCCAGGCGCTCAACTCAGGAAGGATGCCCCGGGCATCCTCGCGAACGAGGTCCAGGGCGCTAATCGCCTTGCGGATTCCGCGCGGATCGCCGACGAGCCGGTCGTAGAGCCCGCGCGGGGTGTTCTCACGCGGCACGGGCGTCTGCGGCGTGCTCCAGGAGATGTGGCCACTGTAGATGCAGGAATAGCCCTTGTGCGTGCCCAGGGTCGGCGGCTCGATGCCGAGCACGAGGCTGGGAAACGGCGTCGTGGCCCCGAGTTCCCCGGCCAGCAGTTGGTCGAAGCTCGTGCCGACTAGCAGGTCCGATGTGCTTTCGCGGACATGGGCCCCGGAGAGCACGTTCGGTGCGGCCGCGATGTGGATGTTGCCCCTGAGCGCCTGGGGGTTGTAGAGGCCCTCGAGCACGAGCAGCCGCTCCTTGAGGTCCTCGAGCGGCTGCAGTGATCCGCCGAGCACCATTTTCGGCCCGTCGCCCGTCGCCCCCCACTGCGCCGGATCGACGCCATTGGCCATGAACAGGCAGGCGAAGCGGCGTGGCGTCTGGGGTGCCGACTCCCGGGCCAGCGCCGTCCGCCGGGCCGCGACCGACTCCAGCCACGGCAGGCCGAGCGTGACTCCCATGCCGCGCAGGAATGTCCGGCGTTCGGTCTTGCCTGTCATGGCTGGCTCTCTCCGGGGGACGTGGCGGGCTCGAACCGCAGACTGGCGAACTGGGCGCTGGTCACGATGCCTTCGATGATCGTCGAAAACCGGCCGTCCGTCGACCACAGACGGTCCTCGATCGCATCCAGCAGCGGGCGGTCGCCGGGCTGCACGCTGCGGCCGAGGGCGTAACCCAGCAGTTTGCGACACAGCCGACGGACGAACAGCCGCTCCTGCCGCTCCTCGTTGAGGAAGGCGACCAGGCCGGCCATCCCCTCCAGCCGGCGCTCGTCGCCGAGGCGGGACGTGCTCTCGATCGGCCGCCCGTTGACGTCGTGGGTCCGCCACCGGCCGACGGGATCGAAATTCTCCAACGCGATCCCGAGCGGGTCGATCCGCTCGTGACAGGCGGAGCAGGCGGCGTCCGCGCGGTGCTTGGCCAGCAGTTGGGCGACGGTCTGGCCGGCCTCGTTGCGCTCGTCATCCGGCAGGTCGGGGACGCCCTCGGGGGGTGGAGGCGTGGGCATGCCGAGCAGTTCGGAGAGGATCCAGTTGCCGCGCAGCACCGGGCTCGTCCGCAGCGGATGCGACGTGGCCGTGAGCGCCGCGCCCCAGCCGAGCATGCCGCGGCGTGGCGTCCCGGCGAGCGACATCCGCGGCCCCGTCACGACACCGTCCGGCTGGCCCACCTGAGCCGACCAGGCATCCTTGCCGGGCGGGCCGAGGTCGGTGAGCCCGTAGTGTTCGGCGAGTTGTCGCGACGGCAGGAAGGCGTAGTCCGCCCGGAGCAGGAGCCGCACGTCACGATCGTTCGCCACGAGGTCGGTACAGAAGTCGACCGCCTCCCCGTGCATGGCCCTCCGCAGATCGGCGTCGAACATCGGAAACCGGTCGGCGTTCGGCCCGGAGAACTCGTCGAATCGGTAGAAGCCCAGCCACTGTCCGAAAAACTCGGCCGCGAACCGCCTGATTTTCGGATCGCGCAGCATTCGCCTGGCCACGGCAACGCGGCCGGCGGGATCGGCAAGGTCGCCGCGGTCCGCCGCCGCACGGACCGCCTCGTCCGGCGGCGAAGACCAGAGGAAGTACGACAGCCGGGCTGCCAGCTCGTGGGCGCCGAGCGGGCGAATCGCGCTAGGCTGGTCGGGCCGCGGGCTGATGCCGCGCTCGATGCGATAGAGGAAGTTCGGCGACATGAACAGGTGCACGAGCGTCTCCTGCACCGCTTCCGTGAGCGTCTGGCCATCAGCGACGGCGGCGTCACAGCGGGCGATCAGTTCGGACGCTTCCCGGTCGGAGAGCGGCCGTCGCCAGACCCGGGTGGCGAACTCGACGAGTGACTCTCGACAGGCCGCACGGACCTGGTCGCGCCACACCGTCGCACGCTCGTCCAACTCCCGCCATTCGGCCTGCATCCCCTCCGGAGGCGTCTTTCCCAGCCGCCGCGCCAGATCGCTCCGCGGATCGCAGGCCAGTCGCCAGACGGCCTCGAGCTGCTCGTCGCTGAGGAAGGCGTGAAGAAACGCGTCGAAGGCGTCGTGATTGGGGGCCATCGTCCCCATGCTCTCGCCATCCGCCGAGTTCTGAATGTTTTCGTAGTCGGCGAGCTCGGCGGCCGAGAAGCCGCGCACCTCGCGGATCAGCCCGGCCAGCGACATCACCGTGAACGACAGGTCGGCGGGCACCGCGAGCGGCCGCTCCCCCTTCCAGGCGGCGATCCGGGCCTCGAACTCCGGGTTGTCGCCGACGGCGTAGGGCTGGAACGAGAGCCAGCGGTGAAGCAGCGACACCTTGAACGGCCTGGCATACCCGGTGGTGTGCCGCAGGTCGAGCCAGAGCCGCTCCCAGTGCCGCGCGGCGTCCGCGTCGGCAGCCTGCCCGGCGATCGTCTTCAGCGTTCCCTGCGGCACGGCGAAGGTCTGCGGTGACGGGCAGAGCCGCTCGTTGCGGTAGAACAAACGGAACGAGGTGAGGAGGAACTGCAGCGGATCCCCCGGCCGCTTGGCTGCATAGGGCTTGTAGCCCTGGAGTCCGGTCTTGGAAAAGTCGAGCGTCGGCCGCTTCCCCTGCGGATAGGCGTAGCTCATCAACTGCTCCGCGGGAGTGGCGTCCTCGTAGCCGACCCTGCGGGCGGTGCAGAATGCGTCGAGACGCTCCAGCGCCAGTCGCGGCCATTCGGCCGCCGTCGTCGGAGCGGGGGTGAATGTCGGACCGCTGGCGGGAAAGACGACGGCCGCGGATGCGAGCCGCTGGGCCAGGTCGAGGTACTTCTCAATCTGGCCGGCGGACATCTGCAGCGTCTGACCGGTGTTGGAAAACCCCTCGCCACCGCTGCCATCCCGGGGCAGGTCCCGGGCCCAGTCGCGGGCGAAGCCGGTGAGATCGGCCAGCGTGTAGTTGAGTTCGGCGTTGGTCAGGCGCCGCACGACCACCCGACCGGGGTCGCCGGCCTGGGCACGGGCCGCGGCGTCGATGCGATCCTCGAGCCAAGCGACGATCGTCCGCCGATCGGCCGCGGGCATCGGCTCCGGGGCATCCCCCGGCGGCATGAACCCCTCGCCCACCACCTCGAGAAGCGTCTCCACGAGCGGACCGTCGGCGGCGAGCGCGGCACCGGTCTTGAACCGGGCCAGATCGACGTCCCCCTTGGCCGCCGCCCCGTCGTGGCAGGACTGGCAATGCCGTCGCAACAGCGGCCCCACGACCGTATCGAAATCGGGCGCCGCGGCGAAGGTCGACCGCACGACGCAGACCGCGACGACCAGCACGGGAACAAGGCGGCTCATAATCAATCAATAGTCGACGGGCAGCATGGCGTCCAAGTCAGCCGGCCGGTGCTCCCGGCCGGTCGCGGACGAAGGTCTGGAGGAGTGCCGCATGCCGGCCGTTCCACTTCCAGAGATGGCAGTCGCGGCGGTCGGCCTCCCCCGTGCCGACGCTGCCGGTGCGATGCAGCCAGTAACACTCCCCCGCGCCGAGCGGGTGCGCGGCAAACTCGGCATGCCGCTGCGGGGGAACGTCGGTCTTGAGCCAGTTCCAATGGTTGACGTGCAGGCGGAACGCCTCGTCGGGGTTGCGAATGCACCACAGCCGATACTCGAGCTCCGTCACGGCGACGAACCGCGAACGGAGCAACGCCACCGGCGTTCCCGCCATCGCGCCCATGTCGGCCGCCGCCTCGATGCCGACGGCCGAGGTGGTGAGCACGATCGCCGGCTCGGCGTCGGCGCCGGACCGGCTGGCGGCGAAGGCCCGGCGGGCCGACGTCCACGCCTCCATGCCGGCGAGCCAAGAGACGAGATGCGCGGCGAGGACCGCCCGCTCGGCCGCCCGCTCCGCAGCCGGGCGTTCCACCTCCGCAGGCTTTCGGCGGGCGCGGTGCTCCGCCGCGAAGCTGCTCAGTCCCTCCAGCCACTCTCGCGTCTCGCGGTGCATGAAGGCTGCCCGTGCGCAGATGGGTGTTCGTGGTGGGGGACGCCGCCGACAGGGTATCATCCGGTCATGTCAGAGCCCGTCCATTCCGCAGCAGCCGTGCCCGTCAGAGCCGTGGTCCTGATGGGCGTCTGCGGCTGCGGGAAGACCGAGATCGGCCGGCGGCTGGCGGCCGCCCTCGGCTGGACGTTCCACGACGGCGACGATTTTCATCCGCCGGCGAACGTCGCCAAGATGCGGGGCGGCACGCCGCTCGACGACGACGATCGCTGGCCGTGGCTCGACGCGCTCTCCCGGTTGCTCCATGACGCCGTCCGTGACGGCCGCGGGGTCGTCGTCGGCTGCTCCGCCCTCGCCCGACGCTATCGTGAGCGGCTCGGTCTGCCGCATCCCGGGATCATGCTCGTGCATCTCGACGGCACGGCCGACACGGTCCGCAAACGACTCGAGCAGCGGGCCGGACACTTCATGCCGACCACGCTGCTCGACAGCCAGTTCGCCACGCTCGAGCGACCGACGTCCGCCGAGGCAGCGGTCGTCGTGGACGTCGACGCGGATCCGGACGCCATCGTGCGGCGGATCAGCGCGGCCGTGATGCCGCGCTGATCGCCGTCCGAGGCTGTCTGTGGAATGCTTAGCGGCTCTGGAACCGCTGCCGCAGCCACTCGTTCTTGCGGCGCTCGAGCTCGATGAGCTTGGCGACCGGTCCGTTGCGGGTGGCGGAGGCACCGGCCTGGCCGCGGGAGGCCGCGAAGGCCGAGGCGGTGGAGACAAAGCAGCCGAGAACGACGGCGACGAGCAGGAGGCGTTTCATCGAGGAGACTCCGGGGAGGGCACGAGGGGACGGCGGGTGGACGGCGGCACGCTGCCGATTCGTCCATCGCCGGCGATGAGCATCGGACGGCTTGTCGGCAGCGCTTGAGAATCCGTATTGCGAGCCGCTAGGCGAGGCACAACCGCCGTTTCGCGTTTTTTTCCTGCCCGCGGAGCATCCGCTAGAACGCGTCCGCAGCGGACTGAAAACCGATCGTCGGAGCGGCACGGCGGCTTGACGCACGCCGATTGATGTGCCCTCGGGGCTTGACGATTCCGCGCGCTGCCGGAGCTTCGCCAGCCACGACTCGGCGGCGCAGCGGATGTGCCGTCGCGAATGCAGCGGCCCGCCAGCGGAAGCGGGAGGTGGACTCGGTGTGCCCATGCCTCGCGGGCACGCCTCAGTCGCCCGGCGGACGAAACGTGTCTCCGGATCAGCGTCTGGCCGCGAGCGGATCGTCGGGCCAGGCGTGCTTCGGATATCGGCGCCGCAGCTCCTTCTTCACGCTCGGATAGGTGGTGGTCCAGAACCCGGCCAGGTCGGAGGTGACCTGCTGCGGCCGGTGGTTCGGCCCGAGCAGGTGGAGCACGACGGGCACCCGGCCCGCGGCCACCCGCGGCGTGTCGCGGACGCCGAACAGTTCCTGGATTCGCACCGCCAGCACCGGCGGGCCGGCAGCCTCGTACGAGAGCCGATGCCGTTTGCCGGTCGGCAGTTCGATCTGTGCGGGGGCGAGCCGCTCGATCTCCGCGACCGTGGCGTGCCCGACCGCCGCATGAAACGCCGACAGCCAGTCGGCCTGCCGCAGTTCGTCGAGCGACCGCCGGTCCCGGCAGAGCTCCGGCAGGAGGCTGGCGATGACGGCGTCGTCGAGCACCGACAGGCCGAGTTCGGGAACCGCGTTGGCCAGCCAGTGGACGCGGGCGCGAAAGCCGCCGGCCGCGGTGTCGGCGCCGGGGACGAGCCGGTCGAGCCGCGTCGCCGCCTCGCGGGCGAGGATCTCCGCGGCCGCCGCGGCGTCGGCGATCGGCACCGGGGTCTCGTCGAGAACGAGGTCGAGCCACGTCGTGCGCAGCCGCGCCTCCACCTGGCCGCGAGACGGGTGAAAGAGAAGCTCCGGCGCGGACCGGAGGTTGGCCGCGGCGAGCTCGGGCAGGTCGAGCCAGGCACGGTCGACCGCCGACGCCATGCGCACGCCCGCCTCGCCGCCGGAGTCGGTCAGGTCCACCGCCAGGAAGAGTGGCTCGCCGCGGACCCGTGAGCCGGCATCGAGCCGCACCCCCCGGCCGCCGACCATCGTGCCGCGGTCATTGGCCCCGGGCCGCAGCCGCGCGAGCCGATCGGGAAACGCCTCCACCAGCGCGAGCATCAGCGCCGCCGCCGGGTCGGCGGCGCGGGCCGCCAGTGGCTCGTCCATGATCGCGTACAGCTGCTCGGCGACCCGGAGGATATTCCGGGCCGCGCCAGGGTGGAGTTCCAGATCGGCGTCATCGACGCCATGGCCGGCATGAAAAACCTGCAGGGCGAGGACGCGATCGACGACGTCGGAGCGGCTGCGCACCGAGCGTCGGTCGCGCGGCCCGGTGCCGGCATGCCGCGCGGGCCGGAACGGGTCCCGCTCCGAGAGGAGTGCCGCCGCGATCGACGCCTCGCGCATCACGCCGTGCCGGGCCCCGGCGAGCAGCAGCCGTGCCAGCCGCGGATGGGCCGGCAGGCGGACGAGCGCGTCCCCCAGCGGCGTGAGCCGCTCGGCCCCGGCCCCTCCCACGATCGCACCGAGGCGGGCGAGCAGATCGCGGGCGTTGGTCAGCGCGTCTTCGGTGGGCGCATCGAGCCAGGGAAAATCCCGCTGCTCGCCGAGGGCGATGAGCTGGAGGAGCGGCCCGGCGAGATCGCCGCGGACGACTTCGGGAGCCTCGGCCTCGGCCCGCCGGTGGTGCGCGGCCTCGTCCCACAACCGCCAGCAGACGCCGGCCGCCGTCCGGCCGGCCCGCCCGGCCCGCTGCTCCGCCGCGGCCTTCGAGATCGGCACCAGTTCCAGCCGCGGCAGGCCGGTGGCGGGCGAGACGAGCAACTGCCGCGCGAGCCCCGAATCGATGACGGCCGTGACGCCGGGAATGGTGAGCGACGTCTCCGCCACGTTCGTCGCCAGGATCACCTTGCGGCCGCCCGTGTCGTCGAGAACGCGGTCCTGGCGCTCGGGCGGCATGTCGCCGTACAGTGTCATGACGGCATGCCCCTGCCGCTCGACGTCCGCCGCGATCGCCCGCTCGCACTGCATGATCTCGCCGACGCCGGGCAGGAACACGAGCACGTGGCCGTCGGTGGTCCGCAACGCCTCGGGCAGCGTCGCGGCGACGAGGTCGATCGTGTCGCGCCGGTCGCCGTGGCGGAGGTGGACGGTCCGCACGGGAAACACGCGCCCCGCCGCGGAGACGACCGGGCATGGCGTCGCGCCGCCGAGAAGCCGAGCCACCGGGCCGGTGGCGAGCGTGGCGCTCATGACCGCGATCCGCAGGTCGGGCCGGACGGTCTCACGGAGCCGGACGAGGAGGCCGAGGACGATGTCCATCTCGATCGTCCGCTCGTGGAACTCGTCGAGGATCACCGCGCCGATCCCCTCCAGGCCGAGATCGCCGAGCAGGCGTCGGAGCATGATCCCGGTGGTCTCGACGACGAGCCGTGTGTCGCGGCCGGCACGGGTGTCGAAGCGGACGCGGTAGCCCACCTCGCCCCCCACCGGGCCGCCGCGGATGGCGGCGATCTGCCGGGCCACGGCCCGGGCCGCGAGCCGGCGCGGCTGGAGGAGGACCACGCTCCTGTTCGGCGACAGGTCGTCGAGGATTGCCGCCGGCACGAGCATGGTCTTGCCCGATCCGGGCGGCGCGGTGACGACGACCGCGCCGCCACGCGAGGCAGCCACGGCGTCGGCGAGGACGGACGCGACGGGAAGGTCGGCGGGAAGCCGGGCGAGCATTGTTGATGCGGACGGGAGCGGGTGCAGTCAGAAAAGAAAAGGGTCAATCGGGGATTTTTGTGGGTAGCTCCGTAGTGGAGAATGCGGCTTTCCCCCGGAGGCAAATCGCATGTTCGACACGGAACTCCATCAGCAGGTTCTTGGCTTGACCGCTCCTTGGAAGGTGACGGACGTGAGGCTCGATGTCGAGTCGACCGAGATCCATGTCCACGTTGAGCACCCCGAAGGCTGCCGCTGGATCTGCCCGCATTGTAGCCGTGAGTTGGCCTGCTACGACCACGCCCCCGAGCGGCAATGGCAGCATCTCAACACCTGCCAGTTCCACACGCTGGTCCATGCCCGTGTCCCACGGGTCGAGTGCCCGGAGCACGGAGTGGTGCAGGTCAAGGTGCCGTGTGCAGAGCCCCATGGCCGCTTCACTCTGCTCATGGAGCGGTTCGTGATCGACGTTCTCCAAGCCTGCCAGGCCGTGAAGGGAGCCTGCACGCTCGTCGGCATCAGCTGGGATCAGGCTTGGCACGTCCTCGAGCGAGCCGTCGCTCGCGGGCTGGCCCGCAAGCAAGCAACCGCCATCGCCCGCATCGGCGTCGATGAGAAGGCGTTCCGCAAAGGCCATCGGTATCTGACGATCGTCAACGACGTTGACCGCGGAACCGTCGAGTTCGTCGCGTAAGGCCGGGAAAAAGCGAGTGTGGCGGCATTCTATGAGTCCCGCACCCCAGATCAGCTCGCGGGCATTGAGGCAGTCGCGATGGACATGTGGGAGCCGTACATCCAATCCACTCTCGAAGCCGTTCCTCTGGCTTCCTCCAAGATCGTCTTCGACCGCTTCCATGTCATGCAGCACATGACCCAAGCTGTAGACGTCGTGCGTCGCCGTGAGAATCGGCTGCTGATCACCGAGGACGATGACCGCCTCAAGGGCACGAAGTACCTGTGGATCTCCTCCAAGGAGAACGTCCATCCCAAACGCCGGGCCGAGCTCCGCTTCCTCCGGGGAAGCGATCTCAAGACTGCCCGTGCCTGGGCCATCAAGGAGAACCTGCGGCACCTGTGGTCGTTCCGTGTCGAGGGCTGGGCTCGGCGCTTCTTCTCTCAATGGAGCGGCTGGGCGATGCGGAGCCGCCTCGAGCCGATAAAGGCGGTAGCCCGATTGATCGACCGCCGCCTCGACAACATCATCACCCACTGCCGCCATCAACTGACCAACGCG
Source organism: Planctomycetia bacterium (assembly GCA_014192425.1). Classification (NCBI taxonomy): domain Bacteria; kingdom Pseudomonadati; phylum Planctomycetota; class Planctomycetia; species Planctomycetia bacterium. The sequence goes on from BJHK01000026.1 coordinate 19,884, forward strand.
GTCGCCGAGGGCCGCAACAGCAAGATCATGGCCATCAAGCGTCGGGCCGGCGGCTACCGCAACGTCGGAAACTTCAAGGACGTGATCTACTTCTACTGCGGCGGATTACGGCTCTACCCATGAAGTTCCCGGATGGACCTGTTCCATGACTGCTCTGCTTGTCCGCACGCTCATCGCGGCGATCGTCATCGTCGCGGCCTCGGAGTTCGGCCGTCGGTCACCCCGCCTGGGAGGATTCATCCTCTCGCTGCCGCTCGTCAGCATGCTGGCCATGCTGATGGCGTGGTTCCGCGACCATGACATCGTGGCGCTCTCCCGGTTTGCACGGGAGACGCTCGTGTTCGTCGTGTGCGGGCTGCCCTTCTTCGTGCCACTGGCCTTCGCCCAGCAGCTTGGCTTGGGCTTCTGGGCGGCCATGGTGGCCGGAACGGCCCTGGCGGCGGCGACGACCGCCGTTGGCCTGTTCCTCTTGAGCTAGCGTTCGTTGGCTCCTGCAGGAGGTGACGACGCTCACTCCCTCATCGCCCTGCAGGCATCGCGGCATGCCTTGCAGGCCGCCGCACACGCCCGGCACGTCCCGATGCAGGTCAGGCAGGTTTTCTCGCAACTGGGGCAGTCACAGCCCACGATGCATTCGCGGCAGGCCCGGAGGCACTCGTTGCAGGCCTTGATGCACGCAGCCTTGGCGGCGGCATGGGCATGTGGGGCGTCCGTGGCGTAGGCGGCAGCCGGCAGCGTCACGGGAAACGGCCCGCACTCAGATGCCCGTCATGGTCTTGAAGATGATGAACGTCGCGACGAGGACGATCGCGATGGAAAAACCGCGGGCCAGCGTCGGGCCGCCGATCCGACGACCGATCCACGAGCCGACGAACAGGGCGGGCACGCCGCCGCCCACGAAGCTGCCGACAATGTCGAGCGGAATGCTGCGGCCGGCAGCGATCTGGGCGGCCACCGCCGCGGCGCCGACGAGCGTCATCACGAACAGCGACGTGCCAATCGCTCGAAAGACATCCATCGTGGCGAAGGCGACCAGCGCCGGCACGATCAGGAACCCGCCCCCCACGCCAAACAAGCCGGAGAGCAGTCCGACCATGAGCCCCACGAGCGTGAGCAGCACGAAGCACCGCGTGGTCATCCGCAGCCGGCCCACCGCGTCGCGACTGCAGGTTGGGCCGACGCCCGCGGCAAACACCCCAGCCGATACCCGCTCGTTCCGATCAGCCGCCTTGCGCCACATCCGGCCCGCGATCAGCAGCATCAGTCCGGCGAACGCGACCATGAGCGTCTGCGGCGGCAACTGGCCGCCGAGCCAGCCGCCGGCCGGGGCGGTCACCATTCCCGCAGCCGCAAAGAGCAACCCCGTGCGGACTTCGACCTGGCCGTACCACCACCGCTCGACCGCGCCGACGAGCGCCGTCGCCGCCACCGTGACGAGCGAGATGCTCACGGCCGTCCGCGGATCGACGCCGATCCAATAGACGAGCAGCGGCACCGCGAAGATCGCGCCGCCACCGCCGGTCAGGCCCAGTGACAGGCCGACGAGGCCGCCGGCCGCCACCGACGCAGCCGACGCCCACGAGAGGGACTGTGAGTCCGCGACGGCGCCGACGATCGCCAGCAGAGCAGCATTCATGGAGGCAGCTTCGTCGCGAGCCAGGCCTTGTAGCCGCCCACCATGTCGTGCACGTCGCGGCGGCCGAGCTTCTGCAGCAGGCTGGCGGCGATGGCGGAGCGGTAGCCTCCCTCACAGTGCACCACCACGGGCCGGCCGGCCGGAATCGCGTTGATCCGCTCGTCGAGATGCGTGAGCGGGATGTTCAGGGCGGCCGCGATGTGGCCTCCCGCATGCTCCGCCTCGCTTCGCACGTCGACCACGATCGGTGCCGCACCGGCGTCGGGCCGCCTGCCGGCGAGCCACTCGGCGAGGGCCGGCGCGGTGATCCGTTCCGTCCGCTCCACCAGGTCGTCGCGGGCTGCCAGGGCAGTCATGCCGCCGGCGAGGTAGCCGGCCACGTTGTCGAAGCCGATGCGGCCGAGCCGCATCACTGCCACCTCCTCGCCCCCTTCCTCGGCGATCACCACGATCGGCGCGTCATGGGCGAGCATCGACCCGGCCCACGTGGCGTACTTGCCGCTCAGGGCGATGTTGAGGGTTCCCTTCAGGTGCCCCCCTTCGAAGTCGATGCCGTCGCGCACGTCGAGCAGCTGGGCGCCCGACTTCCCGAGGGCGAGCACTTCGTCGAGTGACAAGGGCTTCAGCGTCTTCTCCATCGCCGCGCCGAGCGACACCCGCTCCTTGCGATTCAGGATCGCGTCGTGAACGAAGTAGTCCGGCGCCTCCGGCTGGTCGGCCGTGACGATCTTTTTGAAGGCCTCGCGGCTCATCGGCTGGAGGGCGTAGTTGAACTTTTTCTGCTCGCCGATCGTGGACACGGTCTCCTTCGACAGGCTCTTGCCGCACATGCTGCCTGCTCCGTGGGCGGGATAGACGAGCGTGGCGTCGGGCAGCGTGACGAGCTTGTTCGTGATGCTGTCGTAGAGCATGTCGGCGAGTTCGTCGGCCGTCACGCCGATGCTCGCCAGGAGGTCGGGCCGGCCCACGTCGCCGATGAAGAGCGTGTCGCCGGTGAGCACGGCCAGCGGCTCGGTGCGGCTCTTGGCAAGATCGTAGACGAGGATCGAGATCCCCTCGGGCGTGTGGCCCGGCGTCTCCATGATCTCGAGCCTGACGTCGCCGAACTCGATCACATCGCCGTCCTTCATGTGGACGCACTCGAACTCCGCCTCGGCCCGCCGGCCGAGGTGGATCGTCGCCCCGGCCCTGTCGCGGAGCTCGATATGGCCGGCGATGAAGTCGGCGTGGAAGTGCGTGAGGAACACGTGCGCGATCGTGTACCCGCCGGCCGTGGCGTCGGCGATGTATTGATCGATGTCGCGCTGGGGATCGACCACCGCGGCCGTCTTCGTCTTGTCGTCGGTGATCATGTACGACGCGTGCGACAGGCACGCGAGGTAGTACTGCTGGATCTTCATGGCGATGTCTCCGCTGCTGGCGTGGGGATGGGGAGCTGGCGCATCACTTGCCGACGACGGCAGGGAAGCCGGCCTTCAGGAGTTGTGGGTAGCCGGGCTTCAAGGCCCGCCCGTCGTAGCCGAGACGCTTGAGCATCTCGGCGGCTTCCATGGATCGGCCGCCGGCCAGACAGTAGCAGTAGATGACCTTGTCCTTCGGCAGGATCTTGGCGAGTTCCTGCGGGGGCGCGCCGCGCTCGAGTGCGCTCAAGGGCAGCAGGCTGGCGCCGGCGAGGTGCCCCTCCTGCCACTCGTCCGGCTCACGCACGTCGATAATCACGGCCTTCTGCCGGGCGACGGCCTGCTTCACCGTGTCGAGCGAGTCCTTCGTGTGCTCGGCGACCACGGTGCCGGAAGCCGCCCCGAGCACGAACCCGAGGAGGATGACCCGCGAGCAGGTGGTAGCCGTGCGGCAGGAGCCACCAGACACCTGGTTCCATGGCATCCGGGCAAGCAGCATCGCCATTCCGCAGGTGTCCGTGATCCCGGCGAACATGAGTCCGCAGCCCACGAAGCCCGCCAGACCCGCGCCAATCGCCTTCCAATTCATCGGCGCCTCGGGGCCAAAGGCGGCCAGCGCCGCCCCGACGGCGACCAGCGCCCCCGCGGCGATTCGCACCTGCCGCTCGAGCGACATCACCTTCCGTCCGCGCACCACCGGCACCCCGGCAGCCTCGCAGGCGGCCGTGCCCCCTTCGACGCTGATCACATCCTTGAGGCCCGCGGCGACCAGTTTCTCACAGGCTTTCTGACTGCGGCTGCCCGACTTGCAGACGAAATACACGGGCCCATCGCCGCCAAGGGCCGTCACGGCCTTCGCGTCGAGCCGGTCGAGCGGGATGTTGTGGGCGAAATCGACGTGCACCTCGCCGAACTCGGCGGGCGTGCGCACATCGATGAGCATGACGTTGTCGCCCTTGCGGCGAAGGTCGGCGAGCATCGCGGGAGAAATCGTGGCGATCATGAAAACATCCTCCGTGGGGTCAGGAACAGGACTGGGGAATCAGCATGTCGCGATCTATCGATACGTTGTCGACAATGACGGGTGGCGACGATATCACGTGCGATTCTAGGCGGACACGCCGGTTCGCGGCGACTTCAGTCCGCCGAATCGGGCCTCGATGCAGGCCATGATGTCGGCGAGGTGGGGCTCGGCGATCGTGTAGTAGACACACCGCCCTTCCTTCTCCACCGCGAACAGGCCGCACCGCTGCATAAGCCGCAGGTGCTCGGAGGCCATGTGGCTCGGTATCTCGCAGGCCGCGGCCAGTTCGCCCACCGTGTAGCGTCCGCTGAGCAGCATCTGCACGATGCGCAGCCGGTGGGGATGGGCGAGGGTCTTGAGGCATTCGGCCGCCTGGCCCAGGCTCTCGAGGCTCGTGAGCTTCGGCGGACGGGCGGCTTTTCGCTTGGTGTCGACCATGACGGCATGGCTCCCGCGGCAGGCGGCAGGCGGCAGGCGGCAGGCGGCAGCGCTGCCCCCCGCTCACCCAATATATCGGCATGTTCCGATGAATCCATGAGATTCTTCTGCGGGCGACCCGTCGCCGCCGCCCAGCCCGCGCGGGTGCGGGACCTCGAGGCCGAGTGGAAGCGGATTCCCGCCGCGTGCCGCGGGGTCCTCCGCCACCTTGACCCAGTGGGCGACCCCGCGATGGACCACGATGTCCGCCCAGCGTTTCGCGTCGCTGAACCGACGACTCCCGCTCATGTCATCCAGGCCCATTCACGGCCCGCACGACCGCCTCCGGTTCACAGCCCGTCCGCCGCGAGTCGCGCCTCCACGACGTCGGCCATCTCCCGGGCCTGATCTTCCAGCTCCTCGAGGAGTTCGACGTCGTCCGCGTCACTGGCCCGCCGTGCGAGGTACAGCAGGTAGTTGGCCTCGTTCCGCCATGCCTTGAGCCAGTCCGGGCGGGTCGATACGGGCCGGTAGATCAGGCTTTCGAGCCGCAGGAAGTCGTCGCCGGCGAGCGTCATGGCACCACAGTGTAGCCGGGCTCCGTCTCGTACCACGGCATTCAGCGCCGGAGTTCTTCTCGCTCGTGCTGCCAGGCCTGGAGCGTCAAGCCGCTGAGGATTCAGTGAAGGCCGACGTGGAGGGCGACGATGGCCAGCCACAGCGAAGCGGCCATCGTCCGCAGGGACCGGCCTGAGAAGCGGGTTGCCCAGAGTGAGATGGCCCAGATGACCAGGGCGATCCAACCGAGTTTCTCGAGCTCGAGGGTCACGCGAGGCGCTTCTCGACCGACGGCACGCTGCAGCCGACGCGGGCCATGGACCGGACTATCCCCTCCCTCGGAGGCGAGCGGACGTCCCCGTCACCCCAGCAGACGGGAAAGCACGAGCGTCCCGGCCAGACCCACCACCGCGACGATCGTTTCCATCACCGTCCAGCAGCGGAGCGTGTCGCGGATGCTGCAGTTGAAATACTCCTTGAACAGCCAGAAGCCGGCGTCGTTGACGTGCGACGCCGCCAGGCTGCCCGAGCCGACGGCCAGCACCATCAGGTTGGGATCGACCCCGGAGTCCGGGGCGGCCACCATCGGTGCCAGGATGCCGGCCGCCGCCAGACCGGCGACGGTCGCCGAGCCCACGCACACCCGGATGGCCACCGTCACCAGCCAGGCGAGGATCAGCGGGTCCAGCGCGAAGCCCGTCAACTGTCGCGCGATCTCCTTGTCGACCTGCGTGGCCGTGAGCACCTCCTTGAACGGCCCCGAGCCGCCGATGACGAGCAGAATCGGGCCCACGTCGACGAGGGCCGCCGTGTAGATCCCCATCACGTCCGCCAACGATCGGCCCCGGGCCAGCCCGAGCGTCACGGTGGCCACGACGAGCGTGATCAGCATCACGATGTCGGAGTTCGAGGCGAAGGCGAGCAGCGGGCCGACCCGGCTCTCCGGCCAGACGGTCAGCTTCGGATCCAACAGCTGCGGGGCCACGATCTGCACGACGGTCGCGGCGATCAGCAGCAGCGCCGGCAGCAGGGCCGTGAGCAGGCTCGTCCACAATCCCGGCAGCCGGTCCTCGGGGAGGAGTTTCGCGTTCAGGCTGGCCGGCGGCCGGGCCGGAACGGATGCGACGAATCGGGCATACACGGGCCCGGCGAGCACGAGCGCCGGAATCGCGATGATCGTGCCGTAGAGGAGCGTGAGCCCGAGGTTCGCGCCGAACTGCGCGACCAGGCCGGTGGGACTCGGGTGCGGCGGCAGCAGGCCGTGGGCCACGCTCAGCGCGGCGAGCGCCGGCAGGCCGACGCCCACCGCCGGGAGCCCGTACCGTCCGCTGACCGCGAAGATCAACGGCACGAGGAGCACGAAGCCGACGTTGTAGAACAGCGGCACGCCGACGATGAATCCCGTGGCCGCCATCGCCCAGCCGATTCGCGCGGTGCCCGTGCCGGCGACGAGCGCCCCGGCGATCCGCTGCGCAGCCCCCGACTCGACCACCAGCTTGCCGAGCATCGCCCCGACCACGATCACGGTCGTGAGCGAGCCGAGGATGCCGCCGAGGCCCTTCTGCACGAGCGCGGGCACCGCGTTCGGTGCGACGCCGAGCGCCAGTGCCATGCCGATCGAGACCACGACGAAGGCCAGGAACGGATGGAGCTTGGCCCACGCCACGAGCAGGACGAGGACGGCGATCGCGACGAGAACGACGAGGAGGCTCATGCGGTCAGGCCAGTTCGAACATCGCCTCGACCTCCACCGGCACGCCGAGCGGCAGTGCGGCGACGCCCAGCGCGCTGCGGACGCCGACGCCCCGGTCGGGCCCCCAGACGGCGGCGAACAGCTCGCTGACGCCGTTGACGACGTGCGGTTGCCGCTCGAAGTCCGGCGTGCAGTTGACGAAGCCGACGAGTTTCACGACGCGACCGATGCGGTCGAGGCTGCCGAGGCTGGCGACGAGCGTGGCGAGGATCGCCAGGCCGGCCCGCCGGGCCGCATCCTTGCCGGCATCGGCGTCGAGATCGGCACCCACGCGGCCGCGGACGAGCGACCCGTCCGGCTGGAGCGGCAGGTGGCCCGACACCAACGCCTGCGTGCCGACGACGAGGCAGGGCTTGTAAAGGCCGGCGGGTGGGGCGGTCGGCGGCAGGGCCAGGCCGAGGGCGGCGAACCGTGATTGGGGCGTGTCGGACATGCGAGCGGTCCTCGGGCAATGCGGTCACCGGGCCGTACGCGACGGCCACGACCGCCGGGCAGAGTACCGCATGGGCGAGGCATATGACCACTGCCCCGACCGTCGAGTTGTCGCCGCCGGCTCGCTCTACCCGCGGTCAGCTCCGATACTCGAACTTGAACCGGCCCGGCATCGGCACCGGATACGCGCCCTTGTCGTCGCGCTGGAGCGGTGCCGGCGAGTCGTCCTTGAGCGCGTCCACGCCCGCCGTCAGGTCGTCGGGAGAGGCGAGCATGTCGTCGAACGTGATCACCTTGCCGGTGTGGGCCGCCACCCGCCCCATCGCCGTCACCAGGCTGGCCTCGGCGCCGCGGACCACCTCGTTGTAGGGCAGGTTGTTCACGATCGCGTCGACGAGATGCTCCCATTCCATCTTGTAGGGGTGCGGCGGTTCCGGCTCCTCACCTGACCAGAGGATGTTGTCCTTGGCGATCCGCTGGCTCTTGTAGATCGCCGGCTTGGCCGGATGGTGGCCGATGGAGATCGTGAACGCCCCCTTCGAGCCCATGCCGTGGAGTTCGAACCGCTGGAACGTGTTGGGCATGTGGCGGCCCGTGTAGAAGAACTTCGTGCCGTCCGGGAACGTGTACTCCACGGCGTAACTGTCGAAGTTCTGGTCGTCGATCTTGCCGTGGTAGTGGCGGCCGCCGACCGCCTCGGCCTTCTCCGGCCAGGCCCCCTTCATCCAGCAGGCCTCGTCGATCTGGTGGATGTAGTAGTCGCTGAACAGGCCGCCGCTGGCCCAGAGGAAGTTGTGGAACCGCTTCGCCTGCCAGAGCAATTCGCTGGCGGTGACACGGCCGTCGGCGTTGCGGACGAGGTCCGGCGGTCCCGGCGCCAGGTCCATGTTGGAGTAGGCCGGATGCATCCGGTAGCCGCGGAACATGAGCAGGTCGCCCGCCGCGCCGTTGCGGAGCCGGTCGAGGAGTTGCTTGCGGGCCTCGCAGTGCCGGCACATCAGCCCGACGCCGACCTTGAGGTTCTTCTCGTCGGCCCGCTTGGCCAAGGCGATCATCCGGTTGGTGCTCGGGCCATCGATCGATACCGGCTTCTCCATGAACACGTGGAGGCCCTTCTCGATCGCCGCCGCGAAGTGAACGGCTCGGAAGGCGGGAGGCGTGGTGAGGATGAGGATGTCGCCGGGCCGCAGGGCGTCGATCGCCTGCCGGAAGGCCTCGACGCCGACGAAGGCCCGCTCGTCGGGGACGTCGATTCGGTCGCCGAACTGCTCCCCCAGCGTCCGCTTCAGGCCGTCGATCCGCTCCTTGAAGATGTCGGCCGCCGCCACGAGCCGGACCGGGGCCGCCTTCGCCCCCTGGATCGCGTCGCGGACCGCGCCCGAGCCGCGGCCGCCGCAGCCGACCACGGCGAGCCTGATCTCCTCGCTGCCGGACGCATGGGCGTTCACGAGGCCGGTCGATCGCACGGCCGCCGCGAGCGCACCGACGCGGGCCGCACCGTCGAGCAACCCGCGACGCGAGAAGTGGGCAGGACCCGAGGGGCCGATCGGATCGTGAGCCTGCATGGCTGTATCTCCTGGCGGTGACGGAGTGGACGACGGACGCGGAACGGTTCAATCGCCGTAGGCGGAGGCCGTCGGTGACCGGACGAGATCTGCCTCGAGGTCCCGCAGCGGCTGAATCCCGAGTTTACCAAGGTCGGCGTGGTACAGGCGCACCCCCTCGGCGGCGGCCAGTTCCCCGTCGGCCACATGGCGGAGGATCCTCACGAATGTCGGCTGGTGCTCGGCGGCGTTGATCTTACGGCCGTACAGGGCGACGCGGGCCCCGTGCCGACGAGCCTCCTCCAGCAGGCCGAAGGCATCGTGTGTCGTGCCGGCGCCGCCGCCGAGGATGCCGACGATCAGCGAGCGGTCGTAAGCGGCCAGCTGCTCGGTGACCTCCGGGCCCAAATAGGGGATCTTGAGGAACACCGGCCGGCCGGCCCGGGGCACGCCGGCCAGCGCGCGAACGACGTGGTCGGCGAGGAACCGTGCCATGTCGCGGGGTCGCTCCGCGTCGGGCCTGCCGGGGATCCGGCCGACCGCGTTCGGGAAGAACATCTCGAGGAAGTGGCGAAAGCCCTGCCGCTCTGCCTCGAGGCGGAAGTCGCGATACGCCGTGAGCATGTCGCGGTCGAGCCCGGCGTCGTCGTTGAGCGTCAGCGAGAACAGGCCGAGGTCCGCGCCGCGGGCCGGGCCGGTGCCGTCGACGCGGCCGGTGCGGGCCTGGCCGATCGTGGTCGTGGAGAAGGGCAACGCCGGCTGGCGGCCGTAACTGCCCGTGCCGGCGGCCAGCCAGATGTCGGTGGTGTCGTTCATGCGCACCGCCGGCGTGATCGCCGTGCCGGTGAACAGGCCCTCGTCGATCGCCAGCCGTTCGCAGGTGCTGGCGCTCATGAGCATGATGTCGACGAGCCCCTGGGCGACGAGTTCGCGGATTGCGGCCTCGTAGTCGGCCATCGTCTTGTAGGGGCCGCGGGCCGGATCGCCCCCGCGCTGCACGCCGGGGGAGGCGAGCCCGAAGGCCATGTCGGCATCCTTGGCGTCGGCGAGAATGAAGTCGCCGCAGCCGGGATCGGCGCGGAGCCGGGCGAGTTTCCGGTCGAGTGACTTCTGCGGGGGCGTGACGGTCATCGGTGTGTCGGGTAGGGTGTTCGCGAGGCGATCCGGGGTCCGGCTGACGAGGAGGAGCGCATGACCGCGTCCGGGAAAAACGGCGAGTGTATCGTCTGCGGGACCTGCGTGGCAGACATCCTCGTGCGGCCGGTCGATCTGAGCGGCCCGATCGGCGGCGGCCGGCTGTTTCACGTCGAGCCGATCGAGGTCACGACCGGCGGCATCGTCTGCAACACGGGCACCGGCCTGCGCCGGCTCGGGGTGGACGTCGCAGCGGCGAGCCTCGTCGGCGACGACCTGTGGGGCAGGCTGATTCGCGAGCGGCTGGCGGCGGAGGGCATCGACGCCACGGCCGTCGACGTGCACGACACGCTGGCGACCAGCACGACCGCCGTGCTGATCGAGGCGGGCGGGGAACGGAGTTTTGCCCATCATGTCGGCGCCCCGCAGGCGATCGATGCCGCCTTTATCCGCCGGCAGGCAGGGGTGTTCGCCCGCCACCGCCTGGCGATCGTCGGCTACGTCGGACTCCTCCCGGCGCTCGAGCCCGCGCTTGCCGACGCCCTGGGAGTGATCAAGGCCGCCGGATGCCGGGTGGCCCTCGAGACCGGTGGCTCGGGCGGCACGCTCGCCGCGGTCGCCCCCGCCCTGCCCCTCGTGGACTATTACGTGCCGAGCCTCGACGAGGCCCGGCACCAGACCGCGCTCGACGATCCGCGGGAGATCCTCGCCTGCTACCGCAGCCACGGGGCCGCGGGCCTCGTGGGCGTGAAGCTCGGTGCCCGGGGCGTGCTCCTCTCGCCAGCCGCGGGCGAGTTCGTGGAGATTCCCTGCATCCCCGCCCCGGGACCGGTCGCCGACACGACGGGCGCCGGTGACGCCTTCCTCGCCGGCCTGTTCACCGGGATCCTGCGCGACATGCCGATCCGCGACGCCGGGCTCCTGGGCGCGGCGACGGCGGCCTGCTGCGTCACCGGCCTCGGGGCGACGGCGGGCCTGCGATCCCTGGCTGAGACCCGCCGGCTGGCGGGCGTCTGATACGGATTTCCCCGACCCCGCGGAAAACGAACCATGAGCCGATCCGCCTGCCCGCTCCTCGGCGCCCTGCTCACGGTCGCTCTCGGCGTTGTCGCGGCCGGCGCCGCCGAACCGAATCCCCGGCTCATGACCGCCCGCGATCCGAAGCTCGACCGGGAGTTCGAGTATCTCGTCCTCGATCTCGGCGCCGGCGTCGACCTGCGGCTCGTGAAGGTCCCCGCTGCGGGAAAGACGTTCACGATCGGCTCGACGCCCGAGGAGCAGGCGCGGGTCGTGGAGCGCTACCACGCCGGCAAGCGGCCGGCCACGCTCGACTTCGAGGAGCCGGCCTCCGTCACGCTCAGCGACGATTTCTTCATCGGCCAGTTCGAGGTCTGCCGGCAACAGTTTCGCCGGTTCGTGACCGAGACGGGCTACGTCACCGACGGCGAGCGTGCCGAGGGGGGCTACGGCTTCAACGAGGCGACGCTCAAGGGGGAGGGCCGCGAAAGGAAGTACACCTGGCAGAACACGGGCATCACGAGCGCCGGCGAGCAGCACCCGGTGACGAACGTGTCGCGGGACGACGCGCAGGCCTTCTGCGCATGGCTGCGGAAAAAGTGCGACGGCACCGTCCCGATCCGGGAGGTGAGGCTGCCGGGCGAGGCCGAATGGGAATTCGCCTGCCGCGCGGGGAGCGAGAGCCGGTTCTGCACCGGTGACGATGACGAGGCCCTGGCCCGCGTCGCCAACGTCGCCGATGCCGCCTGGAGGGAGAAGCTCGGCGGACCGAATGCCGCGGCGATTGCGGCCAACGACGGCCACGTGTTCGCCGCACCCGTCGGCCAGTTCGCCCCCAACGCCTTCGGCATCTACGACATGCACGGCAACGTCTGGGAGTGGTGCGCCGATTTCTACGGCAGGTACTCGGCGCTCCCGAAGACGGGCAACGCCTTCCAGACCGTCAGCCAGGGGGAGGGGCGGCCGGTGCTGCGCGGCGGGTCGTGGGGCTTCTCGCCCGTCGCCTGCCGCAGCGCCAACCGTTGGCTCGTCGGTGCCGGGCCGAGCCGCTACGGGTCGGCCGGGTTCCGCGTCCTCGTCCTGCCGTAGGGCGGCACGGGCTGCCCGTCAGTCGCCGACGCCGGCCAGCGATGCGGCCCGCTCGGGCTCGCTGATGTCGACGCCGAGTTTTTCGAGCAGCCCCCGGACACGGTCCGCGACCCGGCCGCGCTCCGCCCGCTGCTCGTCGGCGAGCGGCTGGCGGGACGCCCCCATGCGGAAGCCACGCAGCTCGCTGCCGGCCCGGAACCCTTCCGGAAAATCGATGCCGGCGAAAAGTGCGTCGAAGAGTTCCGTCAGCCTGTGCTGCATCCGCCGGGCGGCCTCGAGCCGTCCCGCCCGGACCGCATCGAAGATCGCCCGCGTGAGCTCGGGGGCGACGTTGCTCGTGGCGTGGGTGCCGCCGTCGCAGCCGGCGGCGAGCATCGGCACGAGCGCCGGGTCCCAGCCCGTGAGAAAGGCGAAGTCGGGCCGCACCGGCCGCACGGCGGCGATCAGCCGCATCATGTGGGACACGTCGCCGCTGGAGTCCTTGATGCCGATGATCCGGGGAAACTCCTCCGCCAGCCGCCGGACCGTCGGCACGTCGATCGGCGAGGCGAGCATCGGGATGTTGTAGAGCGTGACGTCGATCGGGCTCTGGCGGCCGATCTCCCTAAAGTAGGCGAGCACGTTCGCCGGCGACAGCCGGTAATAGAACGGCGACACGACCGCCACGGCCCGGGCGCCCGCGGCGAGCGCCGCCTCGCAGGCCCGGATCGTCTCGCCGACGTTCGCCTCGGCAGCCCCGGCCACGACCGGCACGCGGCCCCGGGCCTCGTCGCAGACGATGGCCGTGATCCGCCGGCGCTCCTCGACGGTGAACCGCAGGAACTCACCCGTCGAGCCGTTGGGGTAGAGGCCGTGGATGCCTCTGTCGATGAGCCAGGAGACGTGGCGGCGCAGTTCCGGCTCGGCGATCTGGCCGCGGTCGTCGAGCGGCACCATGTGGGGGGAGAGGATTCCGCTGATCGATGGCGCGGCCATGTCGGGGAGGGCTCCGTGAAAGGCACGCCCCGTGGAAACGCGATTCGCGCGAGCCGCGCCAATCGGGGATCGTCACCAGCGACGACCACGATCTCTCCCATCCAGGGTCATGACGGGCCGGATTGTAGCGGACCGCGGCCCGGGGATGTGAGGGCCATGCGGGCCGAACCCTGCAACCCCCGCGCGATTCGGCAGCCGATTGCCGGCCAGTCTTCCACTGGAGTACCCTTCGCCTGCCGCCGGCCGAGACGAGGTCGGAGGGGTTCGACGGCATTCATGTCCCGGGAGTCCACGCCATGCACGCTGACACCAAGCCGCTCGCCGCCGCCCGCGACCAACTTGCCGAGCATCTCGAGAACGGCATCATTCCCTTCTGGATGAGCCGGGGCATCGACGCGGAACTCGGCGGCTACCTCACCTGCTTCGACGCCGAGGGGCGGCCGACGGCGGACACCGACAAGTCGATCGTCACTCAGACGCGGATGATCTGGGGCCTGTCGGCGTTCCATCGCCGCTATCCGGACCACCCCGACCTGCGGCTGGCGGCCCGGCAGGGGGTCGATTTCTTCCTCGACCACTTCTGGGACCGGGCCCACGGCGGCTGGCACTGGCGGACCAACCGGGCTGGGCGGACACTCGACGACGGCAAAGTGATCTACGGACAGAGCTTCGCCATCTACGCGCTCGCCGAGTACACGCTCGCCACCGGCGACGACCGCGGCCTCGACTACGCATCGCGGACGTTCGACCTGCTGCAGAAGCACGCCGCCGACACGCTGCACGGCGGCTATTACGAGAACCTGGAGCGCGACTGGAGCATCTCGGCCCCCGGCTTCGCCGCCGGCGACCGGAAGTCGCTCGACATCCACATGCACTTGCTGGAGGCGTTCACAACGCTGGCCACGGCCTCCGGGGAGGAGATCCATCGGCGCAAGCTCCGCGAGGTTGCCGGCGTGATCCTCGCGCGGATGGTCAGCCCCACGAGTGGCTGCGGCCTGAACCAGTTCGGCATCGACTTCACGCCCCGGCCGGCGATCGCCATCCGGCGCACCTGGAACGCCGACCGCAAGGCGGGCGAGGCGATCGCCCAGCCCATGGACACGACGTCCTACGGCCACAACCTCGAGCTCGCCTGGCTCCTGCACCGGGCGGCCGAGCCGCTCGGCGAATCGCCCTCGATGTTTCATGCGGCGACCCGCCGGCTCGCCGAGCATGCCCTGCAATACGGCCTCGATCCGGAGCATGGCGGCGTCTATCGGGACGGGCCGCACACCGGGCCCGCGCTCGTCCGCGACAAGGAGTGGTGGCAGAACTCGGAGGCCCTCGTCGGCTGGCTCGATGCCTACGAGCAGTTCGCCGACCCGCGGTTCGCCGCCGCGTTCCTCGGCAACTGGGAGTTCGACCGGAAGTTCTTCATCCATCCGCAGCTCGGCGAGTGGCGACAGCTGCTCGCCCGCGACGGGTCGGTGCTCGTCGGCGACCTCGGCAATCCCTGGAAGGCCTGCTACCACAGCGGCCGCTCGGTGCTGGAGTGCGTCGAGCGGCTCGACCGGCTGCTTGCCCGCTGACCGCGTTTCCACCGGAGAGACCCCTGATGTTGCGTCGCACCTTCCTCGCCGCCGGCGGCTGCGGCTTGGCCCTGCCGGCCCTCGCCCCGGTCAGCGCGTCGGCCGCCGCGGCCGGGCCGGAGATCATCGACACCCACACGCACTTCTACCGCACGCCCTGGCCGGAGACGATGCCGCAGAAGCAGCGGGACGCGCTGTTCACGCGGCCCTGCCTGCCCGCGGACCTGATCCCGGCCGCCCGCGCGGCAGGCGTGACCGGCACGGTGGTCGTCGAGGCGAGCCCCGACCTGGAGGACAACCAGTGGCTTCTCGACCTCGCCGCCAAGGAGCCGTTCATCCTCGGCGTCGTCGGCCGGATCGATCCTGCTGCCGAAGGGTTCGAGAAGCATCTCGAGCGGTTTGGCGCCGATCCGCTGTTCCGCGGCATCCGCATCTACCAGGGGGAGATCGAGGCCGGGCTGAAGGGGGACGCGCCGCTCGTGTCGCGGTGCAGCATGCTCGCCGACCGCGGCCTGGCCCTCGACGTCGTCGGCGATCCCGGGGTGATCGGGCTGGCGGCGCGGCTGGCCGCGGAGGTGCCCACGCTGCGGGTCGTCATCAACCACGTCGGCAACATGCGGATCGACGGCCAGCCACCCAAGCCCGGCCTGCGCGAGGCCCTCGAGGCAGCGGGGAAACAGCCCAACGTCCGCTGCAAGGTGTCGGCGAT
Source organism: Planctomycetia bacterium (assembly GCA_014192425.1). Taxonomy (NCBI): domain Bacteria; kingdom Pseudomonadati; phylum Planctomycetota; class Planctomycetia; species Planctomycetia bacterium. Next base: position 35,140 of record BJHK01000026.1, read on the forward strand.
CGTGGAGAACACGGCCGCGACCCCGGCCCCGCGGGAGGTCGCCTACTACGCCCCCGTGCTTGACCTGCTCTGGGCGGCCTTCGGTCCCGATCGGCTGCTGTTCGGCAGCAACTGGCCGATCTGGACGCGGAAGAACTCGTTCGCCGGGGTCGTCGATCCGGTCCGCGGCTACTGGGCCGCCAAGGGGCCGGACGCCGCCGGCAAGTTCTTCCATGCCAACGCCCGGGCCGCGTACGGCCTGCGCCGCGGGGCGCCGTGAGGGCGGCGGGGCGACCGGGTGCAGCGCTGACGGGGAAAAAACGACTGTTTGTCGGCCAAGAACCGATACAAAAGTTGTGGCGATCGCGGGGCGGGAGCTATAATCGATCTCGAAAGTCCCTCGGGTGATCCCCAATTCGGCCTGGCGGGGCCGATCCGGCGGGACAACGGCGCGGAGGCATGCACCATGGCCGGCAGAACCATCTGCCCCGGACCGGTCACGAGGAGAATGGCCCTCCAGGTGGGTGCCATCGGCGGCACGGGCCTGGGCCTGGGGGATTTGTACCGGCTCCGGGCCGAGGCCGGACTGCCAGGTGCCCCGGGTGATACGGCCGTGATTTTCGTCTGGCTGGCCGGGGGCCTGTCGCACATCGACACCTACGACATGAAGCCCGACGCCCCGGACGAGTACCGGGGAATGTTTCGGCCGATCAGGACGAACGTCCCGGGGATCGAACTCACCGAACTGTTCCCCCGGCACGCGACGATCGCCGACAAGTTCACGATCATTCGCTCGATGCGGCACCGGTTTTCCGACCACGGCGGCGGGTCGAAGCGGGTGATGACAGGCCGTGAGCCGAAGGCGCCGACCGGCACGATCAACGACTCTCCCGCCGTGCCCTCGGTGGTGGCGAAGTTTCGCGACGGCGCGGGGGGCGCGATGCCCGCCAACATCATCCTCGGTGATTCCGGGCGGACGACGGCCGACACCTACGCCCTCGGCTCCGCCTGGCTCGGCTCGGCCTACAACCCGTTCGAGGTCGCAGGCGATCCGTCCAATAAGAACTTCAAGGTCGGCAGCATCTCGCTCAAGGAAGGAATGGCCGAGCGATTGTCCGGACGCTGGAAACTGCTCGAGAAACTCGACCAGGTCCGCCGCGACATCGACGCCAGCGGCTCGATGGCGGCGATGGACACGTTCAATGCCAAGGCCTGCCAGCTGTTCTCGGCGCCGGAAACGCGGGCGGCGTTCGACGTCACGCTGGAGGACGAGCAGACCCGCGAGCGGTACGGGATGCATTCCTGGGGCCAGCGCTGCCTGATGGCCCGGCGGCTCGTCGAGGCCGGCAGCAGCTTCGTCACCGTGGCGCTGGAGAACCCGCCGGAGACGCCCGCCGCCGGCAAGAGCCGTGACGACGTGTTCTACAACTGGGACTGCCATGCGGTGAACTGCGACGTGTTCACCGACATGAAGTATCGGGCGCCTTCCTACGACCAGGCGCTGACGGCCCTCATCGAGGACGTCTACGCCCGCGGCCTCGACAAGAAGGTGCTGATCGTGGTCACCGGAGAGTTCGGCCACACGCCGCGCCTGGAATACAAGGACTCCAAGGGGAGGAAGCGTCCGGGCCGCGACCACTGGCCGCACGCCTTCTCCGTGCTCGTTTCCGGCGGCGGTCTGCGGGTTGGCCAGGTCATCGGATCCACCGATCCGCGCGGCACGTACCCCAAGGATCGCACCCTGACGCCCGAAGACCTGTGGGCGACGGTCTATCGGCACCTCGGCATCGACACGTCGCATTTTCTCCACGACCTGTCCGACCGGCCGATCCCGATTCTCCCCGGCGGATCGCCGATCAAGGAGTTGTACGGATGATCCGGCTGTCGCGTCTGTCGCTGGTCGGCGTCTTCTGCATGCTGGTCGTTCCGGCGCCGGCGGACGCGACCGAGGCGACCGGATCGACCGCCGTTGTCGAGCGGGACATCGACTTCGCCAGCCGAATCCTTCCGATCCTCACCCGGCACGGCTGCAACTCGGGCGGCTGCCACGGTGCGGGGGGCGGGGCCGGCCAAAACGGCTTCTACCTGTCGCTGTTCGGCTTCGAGCCGGTCAAGGACCATGCCCGGATCGCGGAGGCCGCCCGTGGCCGGTTCCTAGACTTCGCGGCCCCCGACGAGAGCCTGCTCCTGCAGAAGCCGAGCGGCATCTATCCGCACGGCGGTGGCATTCGCCTTCCCGCCGAGTCGGCCTCCTACGCGACGCTGCGGCGCTGGATCGCCGCCGGCGCGCCGCTGGGCGACCCGGACAAATACCCCGTCACATCGATCGACGTGGAGCCTGCTGCGCGGGTCGTCCGCCCGGGCGAGTCGGTGAGAATCAAAGTCACGGCGGTGTATGAGAACGGCACTCGCGAGGACGTCACCGACACCTGCCGCTTCGAGTCGAATGACGCCGGCGTGGCCGCGGTCGATGCCGAAGGCACGGGGCTGGTGACCGCCGGGACCGTTCCCGGAGATGTGGCGATCGTCGTCCGCTACCGCGACCAGTGCGGCTTCATGTCGCTGACGATTCCCCGGCAATCGCGGTCCCCGGCGAAGTTTCCGGCCCCGGCGAATTTCATCGACACCCACACGTTCGCGAAAATGGAACAGATGGGGGTCGGCCCGGCGGCGCCGGCCGATGATGGGGCGTTCCTGCGCCGGATGATGGTCGACGTCGGCGGTCGCGTGCCGACGGCGGAGGAGGCGGCGGCGTTCCTCGCCGATCCCGCACCCGGCAAGCGGGCCGCCTGGGTCGATCGCGTGCTCGATAGCGGCGACTATGCCACCACCTTCGCCGACAAGTGGGTCGTGCTCCTGCGCAGCAACCGCGAGGTGGCCGGCTTCGCCGCCACCAACGCGCTGCACCAGTGGCTGCGGCAGGCGTTCCAGGACAACATGCCGTACGACGCTTTCGTTCGCGCACTGCTCACGGCCAGCGGCGCCACGGGCGAGAACCCGGCGGTGGGCTGGTGGCGGTCGCAGCAGAGCCTGAACAACAAGGACTTCGCCACCAATGCCGCCGAGCGGGTCAAGGACGTCGCCGAGGACTCCGCGATGCTGTTCCTCGGCCAGCGGATCGCCTGCGCGAAGTGCCACCAGCACCCCTTCGACCGCTGGAGCCAGGCCGACTACCACGCCTACGCCGCCTACTTCGCCCGCGTTCAGGTGAAGCCGTCGGTCGGCCTGGCCGGGACGCGGATCGTTCACGGCCGGGGCGACGCCCGGATCCAGCATCCCTCGTCGGGCGAGTCCCTGGGCCCGCGGCCGCTCGGCGGCGCGGCCGTCGAGATCGCGCCCGACGAGGACCCGCGGCAGCGGCTCGCCGACTGGGTCACCTCCCCGGACAACCCGGTCTTCGCCCGGGCGATCGTCAACCGGATGTGGGCCCACTTCTTCGGCCGCGGCCTCGTCGATCCCGAGGACGACCTGCGCGAGACGAATCCCCCCTCCAATCCAGCGCTGCTCGACGCCTTGGCGGCCGATTTCGTCGCCCACCGGTTCGACCTCAAGCATCTCGTGCGCACAATCTGCGCGTCGGCCACCTACCAGGCCGGCTCGACCCCGGACGAGTTCAACCGCGACGACACCCGGAACTTCTCCCGGCACCTGCCGCGTCGGCTCAAGGCGGAGGTGCTGCTCGACGCCATCGACGCGCTCGCCGGCACGCGCACCACGTTCAAGGACGTGCCTGTCGCGACCCGGGCGATGGAGCTCCCCGACGACCGCTCGGGGACCACCTTCCTCGGCGTATTCAACCGGCAGCGCGGCGTGGCCGCCTGCGAGTGCGGCCGCAACTCCGCCTCGCCGAGCCTCGGCCAGAGCCTGCAGCTGATCAACGCCGACGAGATCCAGGGCAAGCTCGGCGCCACCGGCAGCCGGGCCAAGCGGTTCGCGGAGGAGAAGTCCCGGTCGGTCGACAGCCGGATCGAGGAGCTGTTCCTGGCGGCCTATTCGCGGCGGCCGACGGACGCGGAGCTGACCGACGTCCGAGCCCACCTCGACGAGCGGCAGCAGTCGGTGCCGGCCTACGAGGACGTGATCTGGGTGCTGATCAACAGCAAGGAATTCCTGTTCACGCGTTGACCGCTGCGGCTGCGGCCGGGCGTGCCCCGCGGTCCCGCGTCGTTCCCCCGGACACGTCCCGAGGTCGGCCATCGTGCGCTCCCCCTGCTTCGGTCTGATCGTCGCTCTGACGGCCCTGGGGCTCGCGGCCGGCCTGCCGGCTCGGCCCGCGGACGGGCAGCTCCCCAACCCGCGCCTGGCGGGCCTCGTGCCGTCGGGTGGCTCGGTCGGCAGCACGTTCGACGTCGTCGTTCGGGGTGAAGACCTCGACGAGCCGGAGGCGATCGTCTTCTCTCATCCGGGCATCAGCGGAACGTGCAAGGCCGGCTCCGTTCCCGGCTGGCAGCGGCCGCGTGAGACGCCCTTCGTCGTGACGATCGCCGCCGACGTTCCCGACGGCGTCTACGAGGCCCGCGTCGCCGGCCGGTTCGGGCTTTCGACCTCGTGGCCGTTTTTCGTCGGCGACCTGCCGGTCGTGCAGGAGGCGGCGGGCAACGATTCCCCAGCCAAGGCGATGGCCATCGAGCCCGACACGGTCGTCGAGGGGCAGCTCCTCGGCAACAAGGTCGACTATTACAGGATCCAGGGAACGCCCGGCCAGCGATTCCTCGTCCTCTGCGAGTCGCGCGGGCTGCACGCGCGGCTCGATCTGATGCTCCAGGTCACGGGCCCGGGCAACAGGCTGCTGGGGTCCGCCCTGGCGACCAAGAGCGGGGATCCGCTGCTGCCCTTCACCGTTCGCGACGGCGGCGAGCATGTCATCCGCGTCACCGATTCCTCGTTTCGCGCCGGCGATCCGAAGGACGGTCCGACGGACCGCTACCGGCTCACCGTCTCCAGCCGGCCGCATCTCGTCAGGATCTGGCCACCGGTCGTGGCGAGCGGCGGATCGGGCACACACCGCCTCCTCGGCCACCTGCTGCCGGGCGGCCGGCCGATCGGCAGCCGCGGCCTCGAGGAAATGGACGTGGTCCTGCCCCCGCTGCAGGTCACCGGCAGCCGCTCCGGCCCGGACCATCCGCTGAGCGGGCTCGCGTCCATCGGCATCGATGCCGCCACCTTTCGACTGCCGGGTCCGGCCGGGCCTTCGAATCCGATTCCTGTCGTCGTGGCGGCGGCGCCGCCGCTCCTCGAGATCGAGCCCAACGATCGATCGTCGCCACAGCGGGTGTCGCTCCCCTGCGACGTCGCCGGGCGGTTCGACGGCCCGGCCGACACGGATTGGTACGCCTTCGACGCCGCCGCGGGAGATCGCATCGCCGTCGAGGTGACGTCCGAGCGGCTGCAGGCCGGCACCGACGTCGGCCTGGTCATCGAGCAGGTAGGAGCCGATCCGCAGGGAAAGCTTCAGGTGCGGACGGTCGCGGAGCAGGACGACCCGCCGCGCCGGTTCACCCATCCCCCCTGCGATTTCGAGTCGTCCGATCCCCGACTGCTGTTCACGGCCGATCGCGACGGCGGGTACCGGATCGGCGTTCGCAACCTTGCCGGCGGCTCGTACGCCGAAACGGGCGCGGTGTACAGGCTCGTCGTCAGGCCGGCCAGTGCCGATGTTCGGCTTCTCGCCGCGGTCGGCGATCTGGGAGCGAATCCCGGGGAGGGCAACGACGCCACCCTGAGCGTGCCCACGATCCCACGGCTGCGTCGCGGCGGGCGGGTCCCGATCGTCGTGCAGTTGCATCGCATCGACGGCTTCGACGGACCGGTGACGATCGCCGCCGAGGGACTGCCGGCGGGGGTCACCTGCACCCCGGTGGCGATCGCCGCCGGCCTGAACGAGGGATCGGTCATCCTCGAGGCGGCCGAGGACGTGGCCGCCTGGCGCGGGCCGATCCGCGTGATCGGAACCGCCCGCATCGGCGACGAGGATCGGCGCCGCGAGGCGGCCTGGGCCGCGGTGACGTGGCCGAAGAAGCAGAACGACCAGACCTCCGCGCGGCTCCTCGACGACATGCCGCTGGAGGTGCTCGGCGAGCCGGCGCCGCTCCGGGTAAGCCTTCCGCAGTCCAGCCTGGGGCCGATCCCGGCCGGCGGCAAGGTGACGATCCCGTTCGCCGTGGCAGCGGCGGCGGACATGAAGTCCCCCGTGCGCGTCGAGGTCCGCGACATACCGGCGGCCAAGGTCGGCCCCCCCTACCCCAAGACGCCGACGAAGTCGCTGGAGGCGGGTGAAACCGCGGGTGAGATCGAGGTCACGATCCCGGCCGACACGCCGCCGGGCGAGCATGCGATCCATCTCGTGGCCCAGGCGAGCCTGCTTGTCTCGCGCACTCCCGCCGCGCTGGCCGCGGCGCAGTCGGCCCTGGCCGACTTCGAGGCGCGCACGTCGGCCCTCCAGGCGGCGGCGGAGGCCGCGAAGCAGAAGGCCGAGACGGCGGCCGCGGACGTGCAGGCGGCGGAGGCGGCCGTGCAGGACTCGGCGGGCGAGGACGCGCAGGCCGCGCTCGCCGGCGCCGCCGCGGCCAGGAACGAGGCCGACGCGGCAAGCGCCGCGGCGAAGGCCGCGGTCGACGAGCACCTCAAGGCGGAGAAGCCGTTGAAGGAGCAGGTGGCGAGCGTCACGAAGGCGAACGAGCCCAAGCCGACCGGCGTGTTCGCCGCATCGGGGCCGATCCGGTTGACGGTGACGAAACCGTGACCAGCAGCCGACGGGACCGCTCGCTGTCCGTGGACACAACCCTCCATGGCTTTTGTCCACGTGGCCGACCGGTGGAAACGCCACGGGTTTCCACGGGCGGCATGCCGCGCATCCTGCTTCGGCAGACGTGTTTCACTGCCTGCTACCGGCGGCCCAGCTGGCCGTCGAGCCAGGCGAAGGCTTCTCCCTGCATGTCGCGGTCGAAGCGGTGCGTGCCCGGGTAGAACGAGCAGCGGTAGCGGCTCTCGGCCCCGGCCTTCTGGTAGATCTCGGCGAGCATCCGGTCGGCGCGGTCGACCTCGGGGGGGGAGAAGAGCGCGTCCTGCCGGCAGTTCTGCACGAGCGTCGGCAGCGGCGCCCGGAGGCCGAGGATTTCGGGATAGTCGAGGTCCCGGGGCAGTCCGGGCGGATAGATCATCCACGTGTGCGTGTAGGACTTCGAGAAACAGAAGTCCCGCCACGTCGTCAGCATGCCCACGCAGACCGCGGCGGCGATCCGGTCGTCGAGGCCTGCGAGGTACAGGACCCGCAGGCCGCCGCTCGACAGGCCGCAGCAGCCGACGCGTCCGGGATCGACCTCCGCGCGGGAGCAGAGGTAGTCGAGGGCGCGCTGGTCCTCGCCGAGGACCACGCCCGGCAGCGTCGTGCCGGCGCAGAGCAGGCTCTTGGCCACCACGTGCTCGTGCTGCGCCGCCCAGCGGTTGTAGCCGACGATCTCGCGGCCCTCCTCGGGATCGGGGGGCTCGACGAGCAGGCCGGAGAGCACCCGCGGCACGTCGGGCAGCCGCACCCGTCGGCTGCCGAACAGGAACGCGTCCGGGGCGAGCACCGCGTAGCCGCGGCGCGCGAGCTCGTTGGCCCACCACAGCCCGCCGTAGTTCTCAGTGACGTGCTCGCGGACCAGCGGGTGCACGTCCTCGTCGAGGCGGGCGACCTTGCGATGGCCGAAATACTTCTTGCCGGAGTGGTCGTGGAGCGCGAGCACCGCCGGCAGCCGCTCGCGGGCGCCGGCCGGCTTGAGGAACACCGCCTCGCTCGGCGGGCCATAGGGCAACTGCCAGCGCAGCAGCTCGGCCTCCACGCCGTCGAGGACGGCCTTGCGCACGACCTCGGCCTTGGGCACGCCGCCCGACTCGGGGCTGGCGATGCAGTCGCGGACGCGGGCCCGCGCCTTGGTTCGCCAGTCGGCGATGCCGCGCCGGTCGAACTCGGGGCGGCGGAAGGAGAGCCGCGCCGGCGCCTCGCCGATCAGGTCCCGGGCCCAGGGGCCGAATTCGCCGAGCATGTTTTGCGGCACGGGCAGCGGACCGGCGGCCGGCGGGAGCGGACCGCTGCCCGGCTTCGCGGCGGCCCGTTCCGCGGCGCCGGCCACCTGCAGGCCGACCGCCGCCGCGGCGGCGGCCTGGAGAAATGTCCTCCGATCCACGTCCGACTCGGGAGTATCCATGGGTTTCCTCTCCTGCGGCGTCCGCCGTCAGTGCATCTCGACGGCACACGTGCCGAGGCCGCCCCGATAGTAGTTGAACTGCACCTGCGGGTGATCGGCGAGCAGCGACATCGGCACGGACGTGTCGACGATGCGCCGGGAAATCATCAACGCCGTGAGCCGCTGTCCGAGCGGGTTGTCGTGCATGCCCGCCTGCCAGATCGAGACCTTCTCCGCCCGCCACGTCTGCAGCGGGCCGACGGTGATCGCCTGCATCGGAACCATGGTGATGTTGCCCCCGCCGCTCGTCCGCGCGTTCTGCGCGAGCGTCACCGGGTGCAGGTCGACGACGCGCGTGGAGAGGGCGCGGTACTCGGCCGCAGGCGGCGGGGCATCCTGGTGACGGCCGCCGCGCCGTGGCGGATCGTTGAACGCCCAGTGCTTGATGTCTCCCTGCCCCCCCTGCATGACGACGCACCGGGCGGCATCCCAGCTGGCGACGTACGCCGCCGTGTCGGCCTTCGGAAAATGCAGGTTCGCCTCCGGCATGCGCAGGTCGGGGCGGATGCGGTCGAAGCACAGTTCGCGGTCGGCCCGCTCGAAGGACAGCGGATGCGTGACCGGGACTTCGCGGCCGTTTTCGTACCACTCGTCCATGCCCCAGAAGTGGGCGTGCCGAAGGTCGAGCTCCAGTTCGTTCACGAGCCGGGCGACGAGCGGCAGCTGCTCGGTCGGCCCGATCGGCCCGCAGATGCCGGCCGGCGCGTCCGGGGTCGCCTGCCGCCAGGCGTTGATGTATTCGAGCGCCTCGGCGAGGTAGAAGTCCTCGAGCGTGTCGTGAAGGACGACGCGAAACCCGGGGCGGGAAAGCCGCTCGAGGTCTGCCACGGACAGGGCCGCGGCCTCGCGGATCAGGTCGGCATCGAGCGTCGTGTAGTCCCACCAGTCGGGGGCGATGCGGCTCAGCGGTCTGGTCATGCCTGGCTCCTGGGGGCGGTGGCGGTCGGGGCGCTGCAGAATGCACCGAGGGCTTCGATCAGCGGGTCGTCGTCACGGGAAGACAGCCCCAGATGGAGGTGCCGCCGCCAGCCCTCGCCGTGGCCGTCGCGGCCCGCCATCCGGGCGACGGCCCGCGACATCTCGTCGCCGGCGTCGAGATAGCTCCCCATGCCCTGCGTGGCGTCGAGCCAGTCCCGCTGGCTGGCATGCGCCGCCAGCGCCCGGCGCTTCACGTCGTGAACCGAGGTCGTGTCCACGATGAGGCCGGGCGTGACGCTGCGTCGCAGGCCATCGCGGAGGCCATGCGGCATGCCATGGTAGACCGTGACGTCTGCGGCATACGCCGGCACTGGTGGCTCGGTGACGAAGTGGGGAATGCCGCGGGCGAAGACCGCCGACACGGCGAGCCGCGCCGTGTTCATGTGGTCCTCCATGTAGTCCTCGGGGGAATGCGTGAGCACGATCCGCGGCCGGACGCGGCGGATCACGGCCGCCAGCCGGCGCAGCAGCCGCTCCTCGTAGAAGATGCACAGGTCGTCGGCGATGCTGGGGTGGAACGTGGCGCCGAGGATCGCCGCCGCCGCCCGCCCCTCGGCGGCGCGAATCTGCCGCGTCTCGTTGCGGTCGCTGGTCATGCTGCCCAGGTCGCCGCCCGACAGGTTCAGGCAGTGCAGCGCCCAGCCCGCCTCGCGCAGCAGGAGCAGCGTGCCCGCCGCGATGAACTCGATGTCGTCGGGATGGGCGACGACGGCGAGCACGGCGGGCGAGCCGGGGCCGCGACCGGGAGTTTCGATTGAGGGCATAAAGACCACTGAATCCTCGTACCTTATCCGCCGTCGCGTGGGGGGGCAATGACCGGGGCTGGGCGACCGGGCACCTCCCCGCCGCGTGGCGCGCCCGTGTATCCTGTCGGGACCGGAGTCGGTCGCCCCGCCCGGCCTCCATACCCCGAACCGCGAAGGCCCGTATGACCTCATCCATGCCAGCCAGTCAGCCTGCATCGACAGCCATCACGCGCCGCCGGTTCGCGGCCGGCAGCGCCGCCGTCGCATCCCTGGTCACCGACGCTGTCACCCGCACCGCCCATGCCGCCGGCAGCGACCGGCTCAAGGTCGGGCTCGTCGGCTGCGGCGGCCGCGGCCTCGGCGCCGCGGTGCAGGCGATGGCGGCCGATGCCGGCAACGTCCTCTGGGCGCTGGCCGATGCGTTCCCGGATCGCCTCGAGCAGGGCGCGAACACGATCGCCCGGACCGTCGCCGACAAGGCGCAGGCCGACGCGACATTCGCCGCCCGGTTCGACTGCCCTCCGGAGCGCCGCTTCAGCGGGCTCGACGGCTACAAACGGGTCATCGAGGCGTGCGACGTGGTCCTGCTCGCGGCTCCGACCGCCTTCCGCCCCGCGCACCTCCGGGCGGCCATCGACGCCGGGCGGCACGTGTTCTGCGAAAAGCCCGTGGCGGTCGACGCCACGGCGCTGCGGCACGTTCGCGACAGCCTGCAGACCGCCCGCGATCGGAAGCTGAACGTGGTCTCGGGCTTCTGCTGGCGGTACTCGTCGCGGATGCGCGACGTCTTTCGGCGGATCGCCGCCGGGGCGATTGGACCGGTCCGGTCCGCGATCACGACGTACAACGTGCTCGGCTACCGGGGCGAGGTGCCGCGGAAGCCCGGCTGGACCGACATGGAATACCGGCTCCGCAACTGGCAGTACTACACCTGGCTGTCCGGCGACCACATCACGGAGCAGGCGATCCACTCGCTCGATCGGATGCTCTGGGCGTTCGGCGACCAGCTGCCCGTCTCCGTGCTCTGCACCGGCGGCCGGCAGCTCCGCGGCCCGGCCCCCGAGGGGAACAACATCTACGACCACTTCACCGCCATCTTTCAGTTCGCCGACGGCCGGCGGGGCGTGCACATGTGCCGGCAGTTTCCCAACGCGGCCAACGACAACTCCGACTACATCACGGGCACGACCGGCACGGCGGAGATCAACGGCTTCCAGCACGTGCAGCGGCTCCTGACCGGCGCCGGCACGTGGAACAGCGACGTTCCCAAGAACGAGCCGTACCAGCAGGAGCACGACGAGTTGTTCGCGAGCATCCGCGCCGGCGGGCAGATCGACGACGGCAACATCCTCGTCAACAGCAACCTGCTCACGTTGATGGCCCGGGCCAGCGCCTACACGGGCCAGGTGATCACGGTCGAGCAGCTCTGGGCCTCGCGGGAAAACCTCGTTCCCGACCCGCTCGCGCTCGACATGCCCCCGCCGGCGTCGCCGATCGCCGAGCCGGGCACGACGAAGTTCGTCTGACGTCGCGTGCGGCCCTGAGCCGCGATCCAGCACGTGTCAACGATCGGATGCTCGGGGAAATATCAGCCGCTCAGGTCAGGTGGCGGGAGCCGATGGGGCATTGCCCTCGAGAAAGGGAGGTTCCTCAGCAGAATCTGTGGGTAAAAACGCTTACTGAATAGGCCTCGGCGTTGCGGGTCCGAGTTGCGTGCCGCCACGACGCATGCGTTGGCCGTGGCGATCCTCCGGTTGCAGAGTCACGCGATCGCTGGCGCGAGATCGGCCCCCGCGTGGCGGTCTCGGCGACTTGATGCGGTCCGCCGCTTCGCGGCACAGGCCAGCGTGCGGCGGCGTTCCGCCGCCTGGAAGCGCCGCCCTGCCGGGCGGGCCCTGAGGGAAAGGAGCATCCTGCGGCGCTTTTCGGTAGAAGATGCGGTTGCTTGGTCCTTGTCTCAACCGGCGCCACCGCAGGATGCACCTCAAGAGTATTCTCAATCGCGTCGAGCCGCTCAAGTCCTTCGTCTACAAAGAGCAGAGACTGGTCGAAGTCGCGGGACAACAGCCCTTTCTGGAGGTGGACATCGAGCCCCGGGCGAACGGCCGGCCGTTCTGCTCGGGGTGCGGCAAGAAGGTGTGCGCCCACCACAACCAATCTTGACGGCCCAGATAGCCTCGCGGGTGGCCCTTGTTCATCCCGTTTCAAAGGAGGCTGGCTATGGCTCGGCAGGTAGATCAGCGGAAGTGTTCGGAGTGGCAGC